>JAUVKA010000190.1 GCA_030592205.1 Bacteroidota bacterium
CAATAATTGGTTTTTTGATCAAAACACCCATACTTAACCTCTTTGGAGCCACAGAAGAAACCATTGGATATGCCCAGGATTACCTCAATATTATTCTTGTAGGTACCGTTTTTCAGGTTATTGGTTTTGGTATGAACAACATTATCCGGTCGGAAGGACATGCTAAAATTTCCATGTACAGCATGCTGTTGAGTGCCGGCGCCAACCTGATACTTGATCCGATTTTTATTTTCGTTCTGGATTTAGGGGTAAAGGGTGCTGCTTATGCAACCATTGTAAGTATGATTGGCTTGAATATCTGGGTTTTGGCGCATTTCCTAGGCCCGCGTGCGGTTAATAGGCTTAGAATAGTGAACTTAAGTCTGGATACACGGATTATCTCGCGAATCATTGCCGTTGGGATGGCTCCTTTTTCTATGCAGATTGCTGCCAGTTTTGTTATGGGTCTGTATACTAATCAGCTGATTCGATTTGGCGGTGATTTAGCTGTTGGTGCTCTTGGAATTATTTTCTCTATTGCCAATTTTCTGGTAATGGCTATGATAGCTATAAATATGGCATCTCAGCCAATTGTTGGGTATAATTTTGGAGCTAAAAATTACGATAGGGTGAAGAGAACGGTCCGTTTAGGGATTCTGTCAGCTTCTGCAATAGCTGTTTTGAGTACGATTATCGTTGAATTGATCCCTGCCCCCCTGGTCAGACTATTCAATACTGATGACCCCCAGCTATTTGATCTGGCGGTTAATGGGATGAGGATTTTTGCTCTTGCATTGCCTGTAGTGGGTTTTCAGATTGTTGCTTCTAATTTCTTCCAATCCATTGGGAAAGCAAAAGTTGCTACTTTTCTCACGCTCCTTCGTCAACTTATACTCTTAGCACCCTTGTTGATATTTCTTCCCCGCTTTTTTGGACTGAATGGTGTTTGGATGGCTACTCCCATTTCGGATTTTGGATCTGCCTTGATTACAGGAATATTTCTCTGGTGGCAAATGAAAAAACTGGGATCAGAAGAAGCAAATATTGAACTTAGTGATTCAATAACTGCTGAAACTTCCGAAACTTCCGAAACTTCTGAAGCTGAAATTTTATCTGCCTAGTCTGTTGGTTTTATTAATTTTGATTACTTAAAACTTACATTTTGAAACTTAATTCTTACTTGTGCCTTGTGTCTTGTGCCTTGTGCCTTTGCTTTGTTCCGGCTCTTCTGAGCTCGTGTAGTTCAACTCATAGACAACAGAAAGACCAAGTCCTTACGATCTTTCATGCAGGTAGTCTGTCTGCACCATTACGTCAAATGGCTGAGGAATTCGAAAAACAAAATCCGGGTGTAGAGGTTCAGCTGGAGGCAGCCGGATCAGTGACTTGCGTTAGGAAAATTACCGATCTAAACCGGACATGTGATATAATTGCCCTTGCAGATTATTCTCTGATTGATCGTTTATTAATACCAAATCATGCCAGCTGGACTATGGAGTTTGCTACAAATGAACTATGTATTGCCTACAATGAACGATCCTTGTTTGTGGAGGAATTATCTGAAAATAACTGGTTTGAGATACTGATGCGCGAGGAGGTAAGATACGCAAGAAGTGATCCGAATTCTGATCCTTGCGGGTATCGAACAATTCTAACACTAAAACTTGCTGATCTGTATTATCCACAAGGCGTGGATTATGAGGAGATTGTTGCTAAGGATCAGCGATATATCCGTCCAAAAGAAACTGATTTATTAGCCTTGATGGAAACAAATACAGTGGATTATATCTTTGAATATACCTCGGTTGCAGTTCAACATGATTTACATTATTTGCAATTGCCCGACAGCATAAATCTTAGTAATCCTGCACTATCGGAGTATTATGCCAGGGTTTCAGTAGAGATAGCTGGTAAAGAGCCTGGCAATGTTCTGGAAATACCCGGAGCGCCAATGATCTACGGATTTACTATTCCTGATAATTCCAAGAACCCAAATCTGGCAAAAAAATTTGCAAAATTCCTGATTAACCCGGAAGGAGGGCTCAGAGTATTAAAAGAGCAAGGGCAGAAACCAATTAATCTACAGCTATCTCCTGCTTCTATATTAGATCCACAGTTGTGATTTTGCCTTATCCAATAATTCAATTTGTTTTATTGATTGATGTACATATTTTTGTTTTTCAGGGAAAGGGAGTTGTTCGAAATTTAAAAAGATTGAACAATTCCAAAATTAAGCCGTTGATATGCAGAAATCGATATTCGGATTTATTTTAAGTATCCTGGGGGGATTGGTTCTCCTGTTTCTGCTTGCCCCCCTGGTGAAAATATTTCTAAGTGTTACACCCGATGATTATTTTATCACCATTAAGGATCCAGAGGTAACGCGTTCTATTGGTCTGACTTTGTGGGTTTCGTTGGCATCTACTTTGGCTTTCTCTCTTGGGGCTATCCCCCTGGCTTATTTGATGGCCAGAAAATCATTTCCCGGAAAAAGACTGATTCAATCAATCATTGATTTACCTATCGTAATTCCGCATTCTGCTGCAGGTATTGCTTTACTTGGATTTCTTTCAAGGGATACAACTTTAGGTAAATTAGCCTCATCTGTGGGGCTTGATTTTATTGGACATCCACTGGGTATAGGAGTTGCAATGGCTTATGTTAGCTTGCCCTTTTTGATAAATGCTGCCAGGAATGGATTCCAGATGGTACCTGTTAGGCTTGAAAAAGCTGCTAAGGTATTAGGGGCGTCGCCAGTAAGGGTCTTTTTCACCATTTCCCTGCCATTAGCGGGTCGATCGGTTATTTCCGGATTGGTAATGATGTTTGCCAGGGGGCTCAGTGAATTTGGAGCTATTGTAATTATAGCCTATTATCCAATGGTAACACCAATAATGATATGGGAACGATTTGGAACTTTTGGTTTGAAATATGCACAGCCTGTAGCAGCTGTTTTTATAGCTGTTTGCCTGGTTTTTTTCGTTTTGATTAGAATGCTGGCCAAGGAGAAATTGGATGATATTAATTAAAGGACTAAAGAAAGTTTTCAAGGAGTTTACTCTTGAAATCGATGAATTGAAGATCGGTCAGGGGGATTATGTTGTTTTGTTAGGCAATTCAGGATCAGGAAAAACGGTTTTACTGGAAATAATGGCAGGTTTAGTTCGCTCCGATTCCGGTAGTATTTTCATGGATGGGCAGGATCTAAATCTACTGCCAATCCAAAAGCGTCCATTCGGGTTGGTTTTTCAGGATCAGGCCTTGTTTCCACACATGACGGTTGCTGAGAATATTTCCTATGCATTTAAAAACAGGAGTTTTAAAGCTAAGGAGCTTAGAAGTAAAACTGAGGATCTGGCAGCCCGCATGGAGCTTATTGATCTGCTGGATCGTACACCGGCCAGCTTGTCTGGAGGGGAAAAGCAAAGAGTTGCCTTGGCCCGCACACTGGCTAAAGAGCCGGCATGCCTGCTTCTTGATGAGCCTCTGAGTGCTCTGGATAATAAATTGAGAAAAGAAATTCGTGCAGTATTACGATGGCTAAACAGAATGGGCCATACAGTTTTACATGTGACACATGATTTTGAGGAAGCGATAAGTTTGGCCACTCATATCGGGGTTATGGAGAAAGGTCGAATTGTGCAATTTGGCCCGGCTGAGCAAATTCTGAGGGAACCCCGATCTTTCTTTGTTGCAAATTTTACCGGGATAAGGAATTACTTCAAGGTTAAGCTGGTAAAGGATGATTTGGAAGGAGAGGTGACAGCCTGGACAGAGGACAAAGTGCCGATCCACCTGAGTACCAATAAATCTGTGGGTCACGGTTTTGTTATTATCCCTTGTGAAAGTATTATTTTGGCCAAAGAAGAAGTTAACACCAGTGCCAGAAATCAATTCAAGGGACTGATTTTGGATATCTCTCCGGGTCGGTATGGTATTGAAGTTCATATCCAAGCCGATCTGCCCCTGGTGGCCCAGATCACAAAAGGCGCATTAAAAAGGATGGGCTTGAAAGTTGGTCAGGTTGTCTGGGCCAGCTTTAAGGCCACAAGTGTTCAATTCATCAGAAAATAATTTTGTTTCCAATTATAGTCCAATATCTTTGTTCGGGATGACTTTTTTTATAGGGATTGACGATACTGATAATAAGGGAAGTCGTGGAACTGGTTTCCGTTCCAGACAGATGGCTTCCGAATTGGAATTAGCTGGATTTGGGCATGTTCGTGGTATTATGAGGCACCAGCTATTGTGTCATGAAGATATACCTTCTACATCTCAGAACAGCTCGAATAGTTTGATAGTTGATTGTTGCGATTCGGAAGGCTTGAGAAGTTTTTGTCGCAACTTTTTGATTCGGGAAGTATTACCAGGTAGCAATGGAGGTTTATGTGTTGTGGATGGAGATAAAATTCCGGATGAAGTTGAAGAGTGGGGAAGGCGGGCTAAAAGCGAAATTATCAATCAAGGGGAGGCAGTTGAAATTGCTACAAGAAATAATATTTTCTTAACTGGTATATGCGGGAACAATGGAGGCATTATTGGTGCTCTTGCCGCTGTAGGCTTAAGAAAAACAGGGAATGATGGTAGGTTTATATGGCAGCCAGGTAAGCAATTACGGGATTTACAGGGCTCAATAACAGTGGAGGAATTAAAAAGGGGTACGCTGATTGACGATATAATGAGCAAAGATGGAAAAATCTTATCCCCAGATGAAATGATCGACATGACCGATTGGGTGAGAGCTGTACTTATTAATTACAAAACCTATGTTTTGGTTGAACGAAATTTAAAGAGATCGGGAAGTGAATGGAAAACAGTCGACAGAGAGTATATTAAGAAATTAAGTTCATAGAATAAGTTTATTCTGAAAACGTTATACCAGTATCAAAATCAATTTGAATTAAATTAAATAAGAATGAAGCAACCAATCAGCATATTGTATGGAGTATTATTAGTGGCGTTTGCTTTCGGTTTTTTTTCTTGTAACAAAGAGGAGATGAAGCCTGTTGTGGTCCTGGCTAATGATCTTGGTTATCAGGTGAATGACACTATTTTAGCTGTTGGAGACACCATAAAAGTAAGATTGGATCTTACCTGGAACGGTACGCATAAAATCAAGGAAGTTGTTATAAAGAAAAATGATCAGTTAGTTGGTAATTATCAGTTAGATATCGATACAGGACGTTTCGATATTACTATAATCAAGGGATTGGCCGAAACAGAAATCTGGGATTTTACTGTGAATGACGAAGGTGGGAATTCATCAACGATAAGTCTGATCCTGACCAAGGATCCCAATTCTCTCTATGGCGGCCTGAAGTATTTTGATAGTGTTTATCTGGGATCTCAATCTAATATAAACAGGCCAGGATTCATGTCGCTAAGCAGTGCTGCCTATTACACTCTGGATGGAGCATTTGCGAACCAATCAAAGATTGATTTATTATTCTATTACAATGAAAGTGATAAGGCAACCCTGGCTTCCCCGGGAGCCGATATACCTGAAGGTGTATTTTCTAGCTCCAAGGCCCCAAATACCTGGACTGTGAGAAATTCCAGCTATTTTCTTAGAGCTGAAATGAGTCCGGATGAGTTTCATGTGATGTATCACGATGGTTTCATTATTGAAAACTTTGATTTGGACATTGCTACTAAAAAGGCAAGCAATCTGGTGCCGGGAGATATATACCTTTTCCAGATGATAAATGGAAAAAAGGGAATATTCTACGTTATTAGTATGGATCCCGCGTTTGATGGTGAGATAAATATTGCTATTAAAATTCAGGAATGATAATTGAGTTCCGGGTGATGGTCACACTCCGGGGCATAAATACTATCTTTTCTTCTAATATCTAACTAACTGCATGTTGTAATATCTGGTTAAAAATTACAAGCTCAAAGTTTGCAATAATGACAGTGCTTTCGCGTTTATTCATTACATTTAAACCGTGTTTGTCCCCTCAAACAAAATTCTGACCTAAACCTGCATGACTGACCAACGCCATACAAGTGCCTTTTCGGTTATTGTAGTGTTTATTTTATTGATGATACTGGGCCTCGCTTTCCTTCCCAGATTGTCGGTGAGATTGCACCCAAGCAGGTCTATGCCTTCTCTCACAGTGTCTTACAGTTGGTCGAATGCTTCCCCAAGGCTTGTAGAACAAAATGTTACGGCTCCTCTGGAAGGTTTATTCAACACTATCATCGGGATAAAATCTGTTATATCTACTTCTTACCAGGGAGGAGGAAGGATCACACTGGAGTTTGACAAGAAAGCTGATATGGATGCAATGCGATTTGAGGTTGCTTCCAAGGTGAGGGAGATTTTCCCTAAGCTTCCTGATGAAGTTCGCTATCCCAGGATCTCTCAATACCAAAAAGAGAGCGACGAGCAGCCACTTCTAACTTACACACTCAATGCTCCCTCCAGCCCCCGACTGATACAGCAATATGTTGAAGATATACTATCACCCCGGCTTTCCCATATCGAAGGTTTATACAGGATACGGGTGTATGGTGCTACGGATATGGAATGGGAGTTAATTTACGACCAGGAGCAATTAAATATTCTTGGAATAAGTAAAAGAGATATCATAAGCTCCCTTCAGGATTATTTTAGGGAGGAAGTAGTTGGAATGGGTTGGGACAGGAGTGGGGGCCTTGAGGAATTGACACCAAAGGGCATTATTCTGAAATCTGTTCCTCTTGCCGATAACAGCTGGCAGCAAATTCCGGTTGGCCAGGTTGAGGGAAGAATTGTAAGGATCAATGACCTGTGTCGTGTGATTCATAAGGAGCAGGAACCTCGAAGCTATTACCGAATCAACGGTAATAATACTATCAATGTAGTATTTACAGCAGAAAAGGGAGCTAACAGTCTGAAGGTGGCTTCTGATATCAAAAATGAACTGGCCGTTTTGTCTGCTGATTTCCCTCCGGGTTATTTCCTGCTTCTCAGTAATGATACCACCGAGTTCATCAAGAAGGACCTGAATAAGATTTATTATCGCACTTTATTCTCATTTACTATTCTTCTTCTTTTTGTATTTCTGATAAGTCGTCAGTTTCGGTATTTGCTGATAATATTTATCAGCCTTCTGGCTAATCTGTGTACGGCATTTATCCTCTATTATATACTTGGTGTTGAGGTTAATCTTTATTCTCTGGCTGGTATCACAGTGTCTTTGGGATTGATAATAGATAATACTATTGTAATGGTTGACCATATACGAACAAAGGGGAACCGAAAGGTTTTTCTTGCTATAATGGCAGCAACTCTTACAACTATCGGGGCCTTGTCTGTAATCAGGTTTTTCGGAGAAACAACTCGTTTACAGTTGAAGGACTTCTCAATGGTTCTGATAATCAATCTTTTTGTCTCCTTAATGGTGGCTTTGTTTTTAGTTCCATCTCTATTGGAGAAAATTCCGCTAAAAAGAAACTATGGCCAAAGAACGACTAAAAGGAGAAGGAGAGTAGTAAAATTCTCATTTGCCTATGGAAGGATGATCGACTTTTCCCAGAGATACCGATGGGCTTTTATACTTTTTGCAATATTACTGTTCGGCCTG
>JAUVKA010000389.1 GCA_030592205.1 Bacteroidota bacterium
ATACGCGGGATAGGTCTCTAGCCTAGAAAGCAGGTAAGTTCACCTCATTCCTTTTCAATTTTACAGCATATTATTTAATTATGCTAATCTAAAAGAAAGCGGGAACCTTGTGGCGCTACACCATTATTTCATACTACAAGCCTCAAGCCTTGGAAATAACATTTCCGTATAGATCAAACTCCTCAGCCGAAGTAATCTTTATATCAAAAAACATTCCAATTTCCAAGGATTTTCCATCTGCCGGGATAAGGATTTCATTGTCAACTTCCGGTGAATCATATTGGGATCTTCCAATGTAAAAATCATTTTCCCAACGATCTATCAAAACACGCAATCTGGAACCCACCTTTTTGGCATTGATTTCGCCTGAAATCTTCTGTTGGATTTCCATTATTCTTGATGCTCTTTCAATTTTCACCTTCTCAGGAACATCATCAGAATAATTTTTATCAGCATAAGTCCCCTCCTCATGGCTATATGTAAAAACTCCCAGACGATCAAAACGTGTTTCTTCGACAAATTCTATCAATTCATTGAAATCAGCTTCCGTTTCGCCCGGATGACCAACAAGGATAGTAGTCCTGAGAGCTAAATCAGGTATACTGTCCCTCAATTTCTTAATGAGCTCCAGACTATCTGAACGAGTATGCCCTCGTCTCATGGTTTTCAACATCTTATCGCTGATATGCTGGAATGGAACGTCCAAATAATTACAAACCTTTTCCGATGTTGAAATAAGCTTAATCAACTCATCCGGAAAACGGTTCGGATAGGTATAGTGAAGTCGTATCCAATCAAGTCCATTGATTTTTTCAAGCTCTTTAACCAGTTGTACCAAAGCTGATCTTTTATATAAATCAATTCCATAACTTGATAAATCCTGAGCGATTAATATCAATTCTTTAGTTCCATTGTCGGCCAGGAATGATGCTTCCTTAATCAGCGACTCTATTGATCGTGACACCTGAGGTCCACGAATCAATGGAATAGAACAGAAGGCACAACTTCTATTACATCCTTCAGCTATTTTCAGGTATGCATAATGCCCGGCTGTGCTTTGTTCTCTTTTCTCAAACTTATCCTGGTAATAACGTAAACCCAGATCTTTTACAAGCTCGCTAATCTGATCAACCCCATAATAGCCATCAACTTCTGGAATTTCCTTTTGGAGGTCAATTTTATATCGTTGAGAAAGACAACCCATCACATAAACCTTTTCAAGGCCATCCTCCCCTCCCTTATGTTGAATTGTATTGAGAATTGTGTCAATCGATTCCTCTTTGGCGTCTCCAATAAACCCGCAAGTATTTATAATCACAATTGGAGCCGAAACCAAATCCGGATTTATCCTTACCTGAACACCGTTAGATCTCAGTTGTGTCTGTAAAACCTCGGCATCCACAAGATTTTTGGAGCATCCAAGATTTATTATATCAATTGCTTGCAAAACCTGCATTAATTTAAGAACAGTGAGTCAACAAATTCATGTTTGTTAAATACCTGAAGATCTGCAAGTTTCTCTCCTATACCTATATATTTTACAGGAATTTTAAACTGATCACTAATACCAATCACCACACCTCCCTTTGCAGTTCCGTCAAGTTTGGTAAGAGCCAAGGCAGTAACTTCGGTAGCTGCAGTGAATTGCTTCGCCTGCTCGAAAGCATTCTGACCGGTAGACCCATCCAGAATAAGTAATACTTCATGGGGAGCATCAGGAATTACTTTTTGCATTACCATTTTGATTTTGGTAAGCTCATTCATTAGGTTTACTTTATTATGCAAGCGCCCGGCAGTATCTATAATAACGACATCGCTATCTCTTGTTAAGGCCGATTTCAGAGTATCAAAAGCCACGGACGCTGGATCTGAACCCATTTTTTGCATAACAATAGGAACTTCTACCCGATCTGCCCAGATTTGTAGCTGCTCCACTGCTGCAGCCCGAAAGGTATCAGCAGCACCAAGAACAACCTGTTTGCCGGCCAACTTGAACTGATAGGCCAGTTTACCTATGGTGGTGGTCTTTCCAACTCCATTAACACCAACCACCATTATTACATGGGGCTTTTGCGCAGGTTCCCATGGATCATCTGTAATATTGTCATTTTGATTCTCATCAAGAAGCTCTGCGATCTCTTCTTTTAGAATAACATTTAGTTCCTGAGTACCCAAATATTTCTCCCGCGATACGCGGTTTTCAATTCTTTCAATGATCCTGATAGTTGTGTCAACGCCAACATCAGAGGTAATTAGTACCTCCTCAAGATTATCCAGCACTTCATCATCTACCCTGGATTTACCGGCAACAGCTCTGGAGAGTTTCTTAAACACACTTTCCTTGGTCTTTTCCAGACCTTTATCCAGACTTTGCTTTTTATTCTTGGATAGTCTATTAAAAAAGCCCATTAGATATGAATGTATGATTACTAAAATAAAAAAAGCTTTCCTCCTGTACAGAAGAAAGCCTTTTACCTAATATTATTTGAAACTGGGTTCAGCCAGTTTATTTCTTTCCCAAAAAATCCTTGATATGATCGTTGTGTACGAGCATCTCTTTGAAGGAATAGGCTCCGGTTCTTTCTGATTTCACCATTTTGATCACTTTCGCGAAGTGACTTCCTTTGCCTGTTTGCAGTGAAGCAACAACTTTCTTAGCCATAATTCAGTCTTATTTAATTTCCCGATGAACGGTTACTTTGCGCAAAATTGGGTTGAACTTTTTCAATTCCATACGATCAGGAGTATTCTTCCTGCTCTTGGTTGTAATATAACGGGATGTACCTGGCATGCCGCTGTCTTTGTGTTCAGTACATTCAAGAATTACCTGAACCCTATTGCCTTTTCCTTTCTTAGCCATTACAATCTTAACTTTTAAACGTTAGCAATATATCCTTTTTCCTTAGCTTCCTTAAGGCAGGCAGCCAGGCCATTCTTGGTAATATTTCTGATACCGGATGCGGATACTTTCAGGGTAATCCACCGATTTTCCTCAGGTAAATAGAATCTCTTGGTAAAAAGATTAGGATAAAATCTTCTTTTCACTCTTCTTTTGGAGTGTGAAACATGGTTTCCCACCATCATTTTCTTACCTGTGATCTGACAAACTCTGGACATCTCTCTGTATTTTCTTATCTATTAATCACTTCGATTTTTCAAACGGAACGCAAAATACGTGATTTTTATTGACTTATTCAAATTTTTCAACAGAAAAACGAAACTGGATTTATGAACAAGGGAAGGTTAATAAATGAAGAAGCGGGTTGCGAGTTGCGGGTTCCCGGTCCCTGAGCTTGTCGAAGGGCAGGTTGCGGGAGCACATTTCAATTCCACTATGGTACGATTGAGAAAATGACAATGAAGCCGACATCAAAAAGACTTACGAATTTCAATTCCACTATGGTACGATTGAGGGCCGTTCGACGACCGAAATAAATATACTCATTATGAGTACTTTAATTATGTAAATATAGAAAATTCAGATGAAATAGTTGTCGATCTGTGGTGATGAGACAAACACCTATCACCGACAACCAGTCTAATATATTGTTTTCCAGTATGTCAAAGAACTGCGACTTTTTTCGTTGTGGTCTTCCCGGAGAAAAACAGGCTATTCGACAAGCTAAAGGAATTATCCAATTGAACTGCGCTCAATTCCTACAATCTCCTTATCAAGCCATTTCTCTTGTCTGGTTTTGAATATAATAAGACTGTCGGATTCTTCTTCCATTATATAACGGGCACCAATGCGCAACTCCTCCATTTTCGACTCTGTTATTTCACCTTCAAAAACAGAATTCTGAATCCAATGCAAATACCTTCTCATATGTTTTAACATCTTGCCAACCCGCTTCTCTCCAACATCATACATGGCTATCACATACATTACCAGTACATTTTAAAAGGTTTATACGGTTCAATATCCAAAATATCTTTG
>JAUVKA010000271.1 GCA_030592205.1 Bacteroidota bacterium
AACAATCTTGAAGCTGTTGCGGATCTGAGCTATCTTGACAGGAGCTGGACTACAGAGCATTACGACGAAAAAGGCCGTAAAATTGTTGCCAGAAATGTCGCCATCGCTATGAAGGACATTTATCCCGCTGAATTCTTTGAAATTACATATATGGATACCTTACAGAGAACAACTTTTTATAATGATTGTGAAGGTTCAGAGCGTTGGTTTCAGATGGGGACCTGTTCACGAGAGCAAGCTCATTCGGGTGAGTATTCCTCAAGGATAAACCGGGAAGATGCATTCAGCGTTGGATTCACCTGGCCTGTCAGGATGATTCCTGCCAATAGTTTGAATCGGGTTAATATCGAGTTTTACTATTACCAGCCTTATGTTTCATCAAAAGCACAAGTTGTAATGGAAATATTAGGGGGTGAGGGAAAAGCTGTTTGGGTGAATTATCATATTTCAGATCTTAATCCTTCAGTTGGCGAGTGGATTCAAGTCAAAACATCCTTCAATATCCCTCAAGAGGTTCATTCCCACAAATTGATAAAAGTGTATGTCTGGAACACCGGTAAAGAGCCGGCTTATATCGATGATATTCATATACAATTTGAGTGATAGCGAGGAATCTGCACTGAAATTTTGATTCCTTTTTGTATCTTGCTTTCTTAATCTGAGACCACATTGAGTTCAAATCTGTTACATAAAAAAGCAAATTTCGGAACCTGGCCGGTTTTTCTGACTGCTATTTCCACTATCCTGGGAGCTATTTTATTTCTTCGATTTGGATGGGCAGTTGGGAATGTAGGATTTGTTGGAGTTCTGGGAATCATCTTGCTAGGGCACCTGATAACCATACCTACTGCTTTGGCTGTTGCAGAAATAGCCACAAACCAAAAGGTTCAGGGAGGTGGAGCATATTATATTATTTCCCGTTCATTTGGGATGAATGTGGGAGGTGCAATCGGGATCACCCTATACTTATCGCAAGCTATTTCTGTAGCATTTTATGTCATTGCCTTTGCTGAAGCCTTTGAACCAATTTTGGATATCATACAGGAAAATTTTGGTTTGGTAATCCCTAAAAGACTAATTGCTCTTGTTTTCATGGCATTATTGTCTTTTCTGATTCTTACCCGCGGAGCCAGCGTGGGTATGAAAGCTCTTTATGTAGTGGTTGGCATCCTTGTCTCTTCCATATTATTTTTCTTTCTGGGTCAGTCTGCAGAGGCGCCTACTGATTCCAGCTTTACAAAAACTGTATCCGATCCGGAACCATTCTTTTATGTGTTTGCAGTAATCTTCCCTGCCTTCACCGGTCTGGCCGCCGGATTAGGACTCAGTGGAGATTTAAAAGATCCCAAAACATCCATTCCAAGAGGTACGATAATGGCAACGCTGGTCGGCCTGATCGTATATATATTTGTAGCCTATAAAATGAGTATATCGGTATCCCCGGAGGATTTGGTAAATGACCAGCTAATCATGCAAAAAATTGCTCTTTGGGGTCCCATTATCCTGATCGGGCTTGCAGCTGCCGCCTTATCTTCAGCCCTGGGTTCCATCCTTGTTGCCCCGAGAACATTGCAGGCCATTGGGGTTGATAAGATCTTTCCCAATGAAAAAGCAAATAAGTGGCTTGGTTTTGGCAGAACAGGATCAAATGAACCGGTTTATTCTACAGTGATAACGGTGGTCATTGCTTTTTTCTTCATTGCAATAGGAGATATCAACTTTGTGGCTAAAATCATTTCCATGTTCTTCATGGTAACTTATGGAGCCATTTGCATGATATCATTCCTGGAACATTTCGCTGCAGATCCTTCTTACCGTCCGACTTTCAGATCGAGGTGGTATATCTCCCTGATCGGGGCAGTCATGTCCTTCTGGGTGATGTTTAAAATGCACACAGGTTATGCTCTCCTTTCTCTCATAATTATGGGCTTGATCTATGTATATATTTCAAAGCAGAAAACAGAAAAACTGGGTCTTGGCAACCTGTTCCGCGGGGTTGTTTTCCAACTCAGCAGACAATTGCAAGTATTTATGCAACAAGCAGATAAAGATACCGACGAAAACTCCTGGAGGCCATTTATTATTTGCATTTCCAAAGACAGCTTTAAAAGGAGGTCTGCATTTGACATGATCCGCTGGGTATCCTTTAAATATGGATTTGGCACCTATTTCCATTTTATTCAGGAGTACCTCAATGCCGACACTAGTAGGGAATCAAAAGAGGTATTGGAGCGACTGATTAATCTTTCGCACGGTGCTCGCAGCAGAGTTTACCTTGATACAATTATCAGTCCCTCATATACATCTGCAATTGCTCAAACAATACAGCTTCAGGGAATTTCAGGTAAGGGGAATAACATGATCCTACTGGAATTCAGCAGAACAGACCCGGGAGATTTTGAGCAAATTCTTGGAAATTTCAAACTACTCAAAACTACGAACCTTGATGTATGTGTACTGAATTCTTCTTATAAAGGCTTTGGATACAAAAAGGATATCCATATTTGGATCACTTCCGAAGATTATGAAAACGCCAACCTGATGATCCTCCTCGCCTATATTCTTCTTGGGCACCCGGAATGGAGTAAGGGGGTTATCAAGATATTTGCTCTTTATCCTAAAAAAAATATTGAGGCTCAACGAGCTAAATTATTAGATCTGATTCGTACCGGCCGTCTTCCGATATCACCTGAAAATATTGATTTGATACCCCAGGAAGAAACGCAGAATTATAAAGCCATTATTAGTGAGAAGTCTATTGATTCCGACCTTACCATCATTGGGTTCAGGGACAAGGATATTGTCAAGGGGATTTCTTTATTCACCGGTTTTGGTGATGTTGGGAATATTTTGTTTATTAATTCGGACAAGCAGAAGGAAATCAAATGAGGTTGCGAGTTGCGAGTTGCGGGTTGCAGGTTGCGGGTTGCGGGTTGCGGGTTGCGAGTTAGGGAGTTGGGGAATTAGATGTAGGGATGTAGGGATGGCCCTTGTGGCCGTCCATAAATGCGCAGGTAAAATATTGACATTATGAGTAAGATAGCACTATTTCCGGGATCTTTTGATCCATTTACGAAGGGCCATGAAAACATTATCAATCGGGCATTGCCTTTGTTTGACCTTATCATAATTGCAATAGGCAGAAACAGCAGCAAAGGAAGTTTTTTCAGCCTGGAGAAAAGGCTGGCCATGATCCGTCATTTATATCGGGATGAGTCAAAGGTGAAAGTTGACCATTTTGATGGATTGACAGTTGATTATTGTAAAAAGGCAGGGGCAAAGTATATCCTCAGAGGATTAAGGACTTCATCAGATTTTGAATATGAGAGGGCTATTGCTCAAACTAACCGAAAGATGGATCCTGAAATTGAATCAGTTTTTTTACTTACAACACCTGAGTTAACACCTATTAATTCGACTATAGTCAGGGAAATCATCCGTCACGGTGGAGATTATTCTTTATTCCTCCCTGATGGAATTAACCCGGATGACTTTTAATCATACTGACACATTAGTCACATTATATTTTAGAGTACAACTACAAATCATACTAGCTATTAATTCATCACTTTATTTTCATTATTGATTCTTGCAATTTAAACTCCCATGATGGAAACCGATAAAATGATCGCCTCCCAGCTCTTGCATATTAACGCTATAAAGTTATCTCCGGAAAAACCATTCACCTGGGCTTCCGGATGGAATTCACCTATTTACTGCGACAATAGAAAGACTTTATCGTTTCCTGAGGTAAGGGAGATTATAAAGCAAGAATTTGCTCAGCTTGTTAGAGAGCTTTATCCTAATGCGGAAGTTATTGCCGGGGTAGCAACAGGTGCTATTGCCCACGGAATTCTCGTTGCAGATGAGCTTGATCTTCCTTTCATTTATGTTCGTCCCGATGCAAAAAAGCATGGTTTGGGAAATCAAATTGAAGGTGCCTTTGAAGCGGGTCAGAAGATTGTTGTTATTGAGGATTTGATATCAACAGGCGGGAGCTCTCTGGCTGCTGTAAGGAGTTTGAGAGAAGCAGAATTGGAAGTACTGGGAATGCTGGCAATTTTCAGTTATGGATTCCCCCTTTCAGAAGAGAATTTCGAAAAAGAAAAAGTTAAGCTTGATGTTCTAAGCAACTATGCAAGTTTACTCGATTTAGCAGTTCAGGGAGGTTATATTAATGATGAACAACTATCCAGTCTGAAGGAATGGCGTAAATCGCCACAGACTTGGAAGCGATAATAAATAAAGATATTGTAACTTTCTGATTATTAGAACCTGGGCTTTGAAAGCGGGTGTTGCATAACTGAAGACAAGATGTCCAGTACTTTTAATCGTCAATAAACTCCACTTCTTTAAATCCGAATTCCAAATGTTCACCTTTTTCAGTTTCAAGGATCAGCTGTCCGAATTTGCTAATACCAACTATCCTTGCTCTGAACCACTTGTTATGAGCTTTATAAGGTGCGTACTCCCGGTAGCGAAATAATTTATTAAGATAATCACCACGCATCAATTCGGCCTGACCTGCTTCAAGTTGATCCAACCTAAGGCTCAGGCAATTCAATAGCAGATCTGTGACTTCCTCAAGGTCGATTTCTATTCCTAACAGCTGTTTAAGGGAAATCGGGTTTGGGATACTTTCCTGGAAAGTTTCCTGATTTATATTCAGGCCGATCCCCAGAACAGAGTGCTTAATTTCCTGGCCCATAAGGGTATGTTCAACAAGTAAGCCGGCTATTTTTTTTGTGCCAACATAAATATCATTAGGCCATTTTATTTTCACCTCCCCTAAAAATAATTCTAAGAGATCGCATACTGCAAGAGATGTAACAATAGAAAGATCAAATTGATTTTCGGCTGATACAGAAGCAGGGAATATCACAAGGCTGCCAGTGATATTTTTGCCCTGTTCACTTTCCCATATATTTTCACCAAGACCCTTTCCCGAGTATTGATCCTCCGCCTGTATCCACACAGAATCATTAATTTCCCCTTTATCGAGTAATTGTCGGGCTTTGATGTTGGTTGAGTTGAGTCGCTTATATATTTTTTTGATCATGTATGAGGCCCAATGAGATTAAAGACTAAATTTACACCAAAGCAAGCAAAAAAACAGGTTTTATCAGATATATGCGAAAAAACACCGAAGACCAGGAATTGAAAAAAGTTCTGCAGACCATAATTGAATCACTACAATGGAAAAAAGGAGAAAGAATTATTGATCTGGATCTTACTCACCTGAATACAACTATATGTCGGCATTTTGTTATTTGTAATGCTGAATCTACAACTCAAGTTAAGGCTCTTGCTAAATTCGTGGAAGAGAAGATGAATGACATCCACAAAATGAAGCCCTTTCATAAAGAGGGACTGGATAATGCTCAATGGGTGCTTCTGGATTTTGCAGATGTCATTGTACATATTTTCCAGGAGCCCTACCGTCGTTTCTACAATCTCGAAGAACTTTGGGCCGACGGGATCAAACGGGATATTAAAGATTAAGTTCAGGGCAAACACAACAAAAGCCCCGATTTTTTGGTATAAGAATTGTCGGGTTGATATATTCCGAATAATACCTTTTTTAAACAGTATAACTGAAAAAATGGCAGATAAGAAAACTCAAAATAAGAACCGCGGCCCCAAAATCCCCTTACGTAAACCCGGCAGTGACAGTTCGAACAAGAAAAAATTCAGTATTTACTGGATTTATGGTATAATAATAGTAGCTGTATTGGTTATAAACTACATAAGTGCCGGACAAAAAACTCAGGAAGTCACCCGAAAGCAATTCGAAGAAGAAATGCTGAAACAAGGAGATGTTGAGAAAGTGGTAGTGGTAAATAAAAACCTTGTTGAAATCTATATCAAACAAGACCGTTTGAACTCAGGCAAATATGACGACGTAAGTCAGCGCAGCTTCAGT
>JAUVKA010000239.1 GCA_030592205.1 Bacteroidota bacterium
AGCAATTGATTACATTAGCAAAATCCTTTGGATTGAACAGTCTGCATGACACAACAGACGCACGTGTTGAAGCATTTTCAATCATTGCGGGAAGGAAAATGGATAATAATCATCAGTTCATTTATACAGACCATGACGATTTCAATTTATTCTTTGACCATGGTTGTGATATCCTGGTTAGAAGATTTGACAAAGAATTCGAAAAATCATTTAAAGCTTAGCAAATAAAAATCGATTATACCATGACAAACTTCAATGATATCAACGAAATACTCGATTTTGCCATACAGGCAGAACAGGGAGCAGTAAACTTATACACCGGACTGGCAGAAAAAGCCAAAATTAATGATATGAAACAGGTCTTCCTGGAATTCGCTAAAGAAGAAATGGGACACAAGGCTCGTTTGCTGAAGATCAAAGAGGAAGGAATTATCGACCTGCCCAACGAAAAGGTAAACGACCTTAAGATAAGTGATTATACCGGTGATGTTGTTCCCAGGGATGATATGGATTATCAGGAAACTCTTATCCTCGCAATGAGCCAGGAAAAAGCCGCATTCAAATTATATTCAAAACTGGCAGAAAGATCACCTAACCAGCAATTCAAGAATCTCTTTCTCTCCCTGGCTCAGGAAGAAGCTAAACACAAGTTGCGATTTGAACTGGAATACGACGAATACGTCCTCAGGGAAAACTAGTATGCTTCATTACTTCTTCAGACAGTCAAGGGTATTGTGTCAGAAGGCATTAGTGCTTGCGTTTTTATTCCTGGCACCCCTGTCATTAGCTCAGGTTAACGGGCAGTTCAAACCCACAAAAGTTACCCGTTCTAACAATATAATACTCCTGGATGGAATAAAGTATTATATGCATGAAGTAAAAGAGGGCCATACCCTTTACTCTGTTTCAAAGGCATATAATGTTTCTCAAAAAATTCTTGGCGAGGAAAACCCCAATGTACCCCATATATCTTCTGGAACTTTGCCTTTGGGGCTTGTGATCCGGATTCCATTTGTTGAAGCTGCCGAATCATCTCCGGAAATTGAAAGGGATCTTGAACACTTTAGTTATCATGTGATTAAGCCTAAAGAAACCTTATCAAGTCTATCCAGACTGTATAAAATACACTACAAAAAAATCATTGAACATAACCCCGGAGTTGAAAACAACCTGCCCATCGGAATGGAAGTCAAGATTCCAAAAGCCCAGCTTGCTGCAGTCGGTCAAACAAATACAGTACCTGTGGCACTGTCGGTGATGGTGCCTGACACCAGTTATATTTATCATAAGGTAAAGAAGGGACAGAATACTATCCGGATAGCCAAATTGTATGGAATCAAGGTTAGAGATCTGAAAAAATCAAATCCCGGAATACGTTGGAGCCTTGCCGAAAATGAGATAATCAGGATTCCCAAAAACCTCATTACAAACCTGAATATGCTCCCGGTTGTTGATGAAGAAATTAAGACTGATGAGATTATAACTCTTCCTGATGAGGATGAAGGGGAGGATCCTGAGTTAATAACAAATCCTGATTGTCTTGAATTCCTTTATCCACATGATGATCAGGTATTTGAAGTAGCCTTTTTGCTCCCGCTTTACCTCGAGGCAAATGACACATTGCATATCAATGATACTCTGCCCTACTCTTCTTTTGATATTTATGAGGTTATGTTTTTGGAATTCCTGGAAGGTGCATATATGGCAATCGATTCATTGCGCCATTTCGGACTTACCATGAATATTAATGTGTATGATACTGAAAGAGATCCCTTAGTTGTAAAAGAACTTTTCGAGTCGGGGAAACTGGATGATGCAGATCTCCTCATTGGCCCGGTTTACAGCAATCCACTTGGTGTTGCATCCGATTATTCGAAGAGACTTGAAATACCAATGGTGTCTCCCTTGTCATCAAGGGGAAGGGGACTGGATGAAAATCCGTATTTATTTCAGGCAAATCCGGGCAACCAGATACAATATGAATTAGCCAGCCAGTATCTGGCCAACTTCTATGATATGAATATCATAATGGTTCAGGATACCAGCAGCATGAACCCGGCAGTCAGAAAATCAGGCAGTAAGATCTTTGACTATCTTACATATCAGGTTAATCCTGAAGATCTTATGTCCGGCAAAACTCAATTCCACCCAGCATTTTCTGACGAACTACCAGAGAAAGCTCTTATGGCACCTGTTGAAGACATGCTTAGTATGGATCGTGAAAATCTGATACTCATCCCTTCTGTCAATAAAATCTTCGTAACAGACATAATCAACAAGCTAAATGCACTTGCATTACATTATGACATTACGGTTTTTGGAAGACCGGAATGGGGTTCTAATGAAGCTTTGGAGTTGGAGTATTTATATAATCTGAAATTACATTATTATACAAACTTCAGCAATCCATATGTCAATTACAGCGATTCGCTAACCCTGGAATTTTGCAAACAATATCGGATGAACTGGAATAATGAGCCCAGCAAGTTCAGTTTTCAGGGATTTGATATTACCTATTATTTCTTTAAAGCCCTCTATCTGTATGGAAATGAATTCGTCCGCTGTATAAACTGCTGGAAAAATGTACTTATTCACCCAAGCATGCAGACGGAATTCCATTTTCAGCGCATTAATTCGGGTGTAGGTTTCGAAAACCAGGCACTATCCATTGTACGCTATAACCCTGAAACTCTGATGAAAGAGAAAATCAGATCCACAATTCCTGTCAGAGTAAAAGAAAACCAAGAGGATAAAAGGTAATAGAAAGAAATCCGGGTATTAAGCACCCAGTGTTGCAAGCATTATTGCCTTAATAGTGTGCAGGCGATTCTCTGCTTCATCAAACACTATGGAATTTTCCGATTCGAAAACTTCCTCGGTAACTTCCATACCATCCAGCCCGTATTTCTGAAATATCTCTTCCCCAAGTTTTGTTTCCCGATTATGAAAAGCAGGTAGGCAATGAAGGAATTTCACATCCGGATTGCCAGTCATTTCAATAACATCAGCGTTAACCTGGTAATCTCTAAGCAGCTCTATTCTTTTCTTCCATACCTCATCAGGTTCACCCATAGAAACCCAAACATCAGTATAAAGAAAATCACAACCCTCAACAGCTTTGCGTACATTATCCGTAACCATAATATTGGCCCCCGTAGCAGCAGAAATATCATGACAAGTTTTAAGCAATGTATCTGCTGGTTGAACAGCTTTTGGGGCAGCAATACGAATATCCATTCCCATTTTTGCTCCACCCACTAACAATGAATTCCCAACATTATTATGGGCATCACCCAGATAACAAAATGACATTTGATTAAGCGGGCCTCCACGATATTCAATCATGGTCATGAAATCAGCCAAAATCTGTGTAGGATGATACTCGTTTGTAAGCCCGTTCCACACCGGTACTCCTGCATAAGCTCCCAGTTCTTCAACTATATCCTGCCCAAATCCTCTGTATTCGATTCCATCATACATCCTTCCCAGCACCCTGGCAGTATCCTTCATCGATTCCTTGTAACCAATCTGCGATCCAGATGGGCCAAGATATGTAACATTAGCACCCTGATCCAGGGCAGCCACCTCAAATGCACAACGGGTTCTTGTGGAAGCCTTTTCAAATATAAGAGCTATATTCTTTCCGGAAAGCCGGGCTTGTTCATAGCCTCCATACTTTGCAGCTTTCAAATCCATAGAAAGATCCAATAGGAAATCTATTTCCCTTGGTGTAAAATCAAGCAATTTCAAAAAATTTCGATTTCTCAGATTATATGCCATTTTGTTTATTTTTTATCGATTTTAAAAACCCTTATTATCGTACTCCATGGTGATTTTTGTACCGAAAGCTTTGTCCTTCAACTTAAATGCATCCGTGATAATAGCTTTTTCCCCACCATGCTTAATAAATTGCAAACATGCCCGAATTTTAGGCGCCATACTACCTTCTGAAAACTCCCCGCTTTCAAGATATCTGGAGGTATCTGCATAATTAAGGAATTCAAGCTTTTCCTGCCCTGCCCTTTTATAATTGCGGTAAACAAAATCAACATCAGTAAGAATATAATATTCATCTGCCTGAATTCTAGCAGCTAATAGCGACGAAGCTAAATCCTTATCAATCACTGCCTCAGCAGCTTTGATTCTTCCTTCAGAATCAAAATACACAGGTATCCCACCTCCACCGGCAGCGATAGTTACCACACCCTCACGAGCCAATCCCTCAATAACTTTTTGGTTGATAATTTGAACAGGTTTTGGAGAAGGCACCACCCGTCGCCACCCACCTTTTACCTTCACCTCTTCCTTAAATATCCAACCCTTCTTTTTGGCCAAATCATCTGCCTCAACTCTATTATATATTTTTCCCACACGCTTGGTTGGATTTAAAAAAGCAGGGTCATTGTCTTCAACTACAACAGCTGTCACTAAAGTAACCACCTCCTTATCAATACGATGCTTCTTTAAAACATTCCGAAGCATTCTTTCTATCATGTATCCGATTCCACCCTGGGAATCAGCAACACAAATATCCAAAGGCATTTGAGGAATATTATATATCTGCTCCCCGGCATCGTTACGCATGAGAATATTTCCAACCTGTGGACCATTACCATGGGTAAGTACAAGATCGTATCCTTCTTCAATCAGAAAAATTAGATTTTCGAGGGCAGCGGTGGCATTCTTCTCCTGCTCTTCAATGGTACCCTCCTGGTCGCCACGAAGCAGGGCATTCCCCCCTAAAGCAATCACAGCCAGTTTTTTCATCACCTATCTACTAAGGTTTACAAAGCTAAAAATATTTTCGAATAATACTCGTTTACCAAGAGCCGGATTCGCCCTGAAAACAGCTATACTTAGTCAGATTCAGGATTTCATTTTAGGATATATTTTTCCTAATTTAGGCATCTATGCTACTGCATAAAAAACAGGTATAATTACTGGTTACATTATCGATTTATGAGCATGGCTAAAGCCAAAAAAAAGAAACCTTCTCCAAGGAAAAAAAGGAAAAAAATTAATCTTGTAATCGACAACAGGATTCGTGTAGTATTAGGATTGATTTTTTTATTCCTGGCCCTTTTCGCTGGAATATCACTGGTATCCTACTTTTTCACCTGGCAAGCTGACCAGAGCTTGCTGGACACATTCACCGACCCCAGTATTGAAGTTGAAAATTGGGCAGGCAAGGTTGGAGCTAATCTCAGTAATCTATTGATATACAAATGGTTTGGTGCTTCATCTATTATCTTTGTTTTATTGATTGGGCTTATTGGGCTTTCCCTGCTGGGAGCAAAACCGCTACCCTTGGGACGTACCATTAAATATT
The DNA here is from genome assembly GCA_030592205.1 of Bacteroidota bacterium. Lineage (GTDB taxonomy): Bacteria > Bacteroidota > Bacteroidia > Bacteroidales > UBA12481 > JAUVKA01. Next base: position 5,330 of record JAUVKA010000239.1, read on the forward strand.
CCATTATCCTTGTTATCTGGCTGTCAATCAGCCTGGCTTTCACTTTTGGGAAATCCATATTTTATCTGGGAGGAGGGCATGGAAAATATATATCTGAATGGCTCATAGCCTTCCTTGGCTCTATCGGAACAGCTATACTGCTTATCATATCCGGATTGGTGATAATGGTCTTCCTCTTTCGGATAACCACCGTTCACCTTAAACTATTTGGAAAAAAGCCGGAAGAAGATAATCCTGTTGATGATCTGGAAAATGCAGGCCCCTTTGAGGTTTCTGAGCTGAATCCTGATGAAGATGGTAATGAAATAGCAATAGATGATCAGCTGTCAGTAAGCGTGGATGAAAACGATCAGATCGAAGTAGATTTCAACCCGGATATCCCCTGGGAACCTGTTGAAGAAGGAAAGAGATCAGAATTAGAATCAGGATCAGATGCAACTTCACCTGAAATGACCGTGGAAAATGCCACTGAAAAGAAGGAAGATACAGGCGGGAAAAATGCTCCGGCAATACTTGAAGATTATGACCCTACCCTGGACCTTGAGAATTTTAAATTTCCCGGGCTTGATTTATTATTTGATCATTCAAAGGGAAATACTAAAGTAGGTGAGGAAGAGCTTATTGGGAATAAGAACAAGATTGTTGAAACCCTGAGTAATTATAAAATTACTATTGAAAAAATCAAAGCTACCATAGGTCCTACAATTACCCTATATGAAATAATACCTACACCGGGTATTCGAATCTCAAAAATTAAGAACCTTGAGGATGATATAGCTCTTAGTCTATCAGCCTTAGGTATTAGAATCATTGCACCCATTCCGGGACGGGGAACCATAGGCATTGAAGTACCCAACAGGAAACCTGAGATCGTATCTATGTTTTCGATTCTCAACTCTAAAAAATTTAAGGAATCTACTGCCGAACTACCAATCGCCCTGGGCAAAACCATTTCCAACGAAACTTATTTGCTGGATCTGGCAAAAATGCCTCATCTACTGGTTGCAGGTGCTACCGGCCAGGGAAAATCAGTGGGACTGAATGCTATCATTGCTTCTTTGCTGTACAAGAAGCATCCTTCCCAGATTAAATTTATAATGGTTGATCCAAAAAAGGTAGAGCTCACTTTGTACGGCCGTATGCTGAAGCATTACCTTGCCCAAATGCCTGATTCAGAAGACCCTATCATTACTGATACCAATCAGGTTATATATATGCTGA
>JAUVKA010000193.1 GCA_030592205.1 Bacteroidota bacterium
ACAAAAGCATTCATTATCAGTATTGCAAATGACACTCCTTCAGGGTACGCACCAAACAAGCGGATAACTACAGTAAGAAGCCCTATTCCTACCCCGAAAATAATTTGTCCCTTTCCAGTCATTGGAGAACTAACCATATCAGTTGCCATGTATATTGCTCCCAACATGATACCACCGGCAAGAAGATGAAACCCGGGATCTGCATATTGATCCGGACTTATCAGCCATAGAATCCCGGTGAAAGCCACTACAGTACCGATAATGGATAATGGGATTTGCCATGTAATAATTTTTTTCCAAAGAAGGTATAGCCCACCCAAAATAAGAGCAGCAGCAGAGATCTCTCCCAGAGATCCACTCATATTGCCAAGGAATAGCTGGGAATATTCCGGAATTTGTTCCATTAGTGAAGACATCGACTCTCCATTCTTTAGTCCCTCTTTCAAAATACTTAAAGGAGTAGCTCCTGTGCTTGCATCCAGATATGCCATTCTGGATTCAATAACTTTCGGCCAGCTGGTCATTTGAACCGGAAATGAGATTAAAAGAAAAACTCTTCCAACCAAAGCAGGAGTAAAAGGATTTTTTCCCAATCCGCCGAAAGACATTTTCCCAACCCCGATTGCTACCAGAGAACCGATAATAATGATCCAAATAGGTAGATTGCTTGGCACATTGAACGCAAGAAGCAATCCTGTAAGAATTGCTGATCCATCCTTTATTGTAGGCTCAGTTTTAAGAACAAACCTGGCCAGCAGGTACTCGAATAGTACACATGAAACAATGGCTATCGAAGTGACGATTAGGGCACCGATACCAAAGAAAACAAGTGACAAAGCTAGTGCTGGCACCAAGGCTAGAATAACCCTGAACATAATTCCACTCACGTTCTCCTTCCCGTAGGCATGAGGCGAGGGTGATACGGTAATCAGATTGCTGATACTCATTATTTATTTCTCGATCTGATGATTTTTAAAACGTTTGATTTTCCAAGTCGAATGTAGTCGAGCAATGGCCGGCTTGCCGGACAGGTAAAGCTGCATGAGCCACATTCCATACAGTCCATAGCCTTATTCAATTCCACATCCTCCCAACGGCTTAATTCTGAGAGGCTCATTAAGAGGTAAGGTTCCAATCCCATTGGGCAAACGCTTATGCATTTACCACAGCGGATACAGTTCTGTATTTTATTTCTTTTGGCTTTATCTTCAGGAATTAATACAATGCCAGAAGTTCCTTTTGTAACAGGTATATCGGTAGAGCCAATTGCTTTTCCCATCATGGGACCGCCATTAATAATTTTCCCGGTACCATCTGGTATTCCACCGGAGGCATCCAGGAGATCAGTTACTGAAGCACCTATCCTAACCATGTAATTAGCAGGATCTTTTACATCTTTGCCTGTAACCGTGACCACTCGCTCAAATAATGGCTTATTATTCTGAACAGCCTCGTAAACGGCGAAAGTAGTACCTACATTATGAACAACAGTACCAACATCAATAGGGAGTCCACCGGAAGGAACTTCTCTGTCAATAATAGCTTTTATCAATTGTTTCTCTCCACCCTGAGGATACATGACTTTTAGTGGGACTACTTCAATGCCGTCATATTTTGAGGCTATCCCGGATAAATGTTGGATAGCATCAGGTTTGTTGCTTTCAATACCAATGTACGCTTTACTAACATCCAGAGCTTTCATTAGTATTTGCGTCCCTACAAGAATCTCCTCTCCTTTTTCCAACATCAACCTATGATCAGAGGTCAGGTATGGTTCACATTCCACTCCATTTATAATCAACACTTCAGCCTTTTTCCCTTTTGGTACTGAAAGCTTAACATGAGTTGGAAAAGTTGCTCCTCCAAGCCCTACTATACCCATCTCTAGTGTTTTCGCCACAATTTCTTCACGGGTAGCACTAATCTCAGTAACAAGGGTGTCACTTCTGTCAATAGATTCAAGCCACTCATCTCCATCAACTTCAATAATCACCATACTTTGCCGATAGCCTGAAGCATCCGGGAGCTTATCAATCTTCTGCACTTTACCGGATACAGAAGAATGTATATTGCTTGAAATAAATCCTCCTGATTTAGCAATTACCTGTCCAACTTTTACCTGATCATTTCTGGCCACAACTACCTCTGCCGGAGTACCTATATGCTGAGCAACCGGTATCTTGACCATTGATGGGACAGGCAATATTTTAATGGAGGCCTTAGAAGCCATTTTATTTTCCGGGGGATGAACACCACCTTTGGGAAATGTTTTCAATATTATTTCCTCCTATTCCTTAATTCAGATTAATTATGCTTTACTTTTCTTCAAGTTCCGTTACCACCTTAAGTTTCCGTACAGGGAAATTGATTTCCAGTATAGAATTTGTTGGGCAAACCACAACGCACTTCCTGCACAACTTACATTTCACCGGGTCGATATAAGCCAGAAAGTTTTCTACAACAATGGCATCATGCGGGCACACCTTAAAGCATGCTTTACATCCGATGCAGCCTACATCACAGGCTTTCTTAGTAATTGCTCCTTTAGCTGTGCTCACACAAGAAACAAAGATTTTGCGATCCTTTTTATTCTTTTTCCGTAACTCAATAATATCCTTGGGACAAGCTCTTACACAGGCTCCACAGGCCGTACATAAATCATCGATTACTTCGGGAAGTAAAGTCTCAGGATTCATATGGATTGCATCAAAATCACATACATCTACACAATCGCCCATTCCGAGGCAACCAAATTCACAGCCGGTATCACCGGCGTACAAATTATGAGCGATCGTACAAGTTGTGGCTCCATCATAATGGTTGGTTCTGAAACGGTGTTCAGGTGTTCCATTGCACCTTACAACAGCAACCTCAGGATCTTTTACCACAGCATCCTTACCCAGAGTGATGGCCACAGATCCCATACAAGCATTCCCTCCAACAGGGCAAAACAAATCACCCAATTCATCAGCTTTCACGCAAGCCTCTGCAAACCCTCTACATCCAGGGTAGCCGCAACCGCCGCAATTAGCTCCCGGCAGCACCTCTTCTACCTGATCTATTCTGGGATCTTCATAAACCTTGAATTTCTGGGCTACCAAGTATAATATTACTGCCGCCAGTGCACCGATTAAACTTAAGCTCAGAATCGTTATTACGACCGTATTCATATCTAAATTGAATTATGCGGTTTTTCTTATTTTAAATACAAACTTTTCCTTGATTTTGTCCTTAAACACAAACAAACCCAGGTAATATGGAATCAGGATCAGGACTCCGGAAATACCGGCCAGACCTTCTTTGTCTGTAATAGCCATAACAATGATGAGGGTCATTACCATCACGATCAAGGGTAAGACATAACCCAGCCAAAGAGCCTTAAAACCCTGCTTTTGCTGAAGAATTATATTAACAGTATCACCTACCACCAAGCCCATACCATCATTATTCACCTCCACATATTTACTTTCAACATCCGAAAGCGAACACGCACCCTTAGCATGGCAACCTGAACAAGCCGAGTGGGATACGAACCCAACCCGAATTAAACGGTCATTTACCTCCTCCACTATCCCTTGGTGCTCCACAGACGCATTATCTTGCATAGATCAGGTTCGTTTTATGAGCGACAAATGTATAGGTCTTTGATGAAAAAAAAAGACGGAACAATCATATATGTATCCTATTCGATGTAATTTGTTTTGATTTTAAATAAGGCTATTTTTGTCCTTCATCCACTATGGCTGCATAGCAATACCCCAGAGATTTCAGTATGAAGATAGAAAAGTACATTTTGGAAAACGGTTTGAAGCTTATTGTACAGCCAGATCGCAGCTCCCCATTGCTTGCAATGAACCTGATTTACGATGTTGGAGCACGGGATGAAGATCCGGAAATGACCGGATTTGCTCACCTTTTTGAACATTTAATGTTTGGTGGGTCGGTAAATATCCAGGATTTCGACAAGCCTTTGCAGGACGCTGGTGGAGAAAACAATGCCTTTACGAATAATGATTTTACCAATTTTCACCTTAGCCTTCCTGCTCAGAATATTGAAACCGGTTTTTGGTTAGAATCCGACAGGATGCTGGGTTTGAATTTCTCAGATAGCGGACTTGCAGTGCAGCAAAAAGTTGTTATTGAGGAATTTAAACAAAGATATTTTAATCAGCCCTATGGAGATGCCTGGCTGCATCTGCGTCCTATGGCGTATAAAATCCACCCCTATCAATGGTCCACTATCGGCAAGGAAATATCACATATAGAAAAAGTCGGGTTGAAAGAAGTAAAGGAATTCTTCTACCGGCATTTTGCCCCAAATAATGCAATACTCAGCTTGTGCGGTAATATTTCTCCCGGATTAGCCTTAAATCTTGCTGAAAAATGGTTTGGATCGATTGAAGAAAGGGAAATCCCAATACGCAAGCTAGCCATTGAGCCTGTTCAAATCAAGGAGGAGCGTCTGGTTCTGTCCCGTCAAGTTCCGGCGGATTGTATATATTTTGCTTTTCACATGCCAGGGCGCCTTTCAGATAACTTTTATACTATTGATCTGATTTCAGACCTTCTCGCCGGTGGAAGAAGTTCAAGATTGTATCAGGTACTGGTCAAGGAAAAAGAATTGTTTTCAAGTGTTGATGCCTACATTACCGGTGATATTGATCCAGGATTATTCGTTGTGACCGGGAAACCATTACCGGGTATTAACCTTGAAAAAGCAGAAGAGGAACTTTGGAAAGAGTTATATGCCTTAAGCAAAACAGCAGTTCCTTCATCCGAGTTAATTAAAGTACAAAACCTGTTTGAAGCAAACTTTATTTTTGGTCAGACAAGCATCCTCAACAAAGCCATGAATCTTGGTTATTTTGAATGGCTTCAATCAGCTGAAATGATAGAACAGGAAGTATCTAAATTCAGACGAGTTGGGATTGAATCCATAATGAATGAGGCCCGCATTTTGTTTCGAAGAGAAAATTGCTCCACACTGATTTATCAATCTGAAATGACTGACAATGCTTATCGACAGAAATAATCCACCCAAACTGGGCCCTGTTCAAAAGCTTCATGCTCTCGAACCAACTCTGCATCATTTGTCGAATCGAATCCCCGTTTACCTACTCGAAACAGGGGAGCAGGACATTATTCGGATTGATGTAATTTTTCAGGCAGGCAGTCGATATCAACAAAAAACCTTCCAGGCAGCTTCTGCAAACACACTTTTGAGCGAAGGCACCCTATCAAAATCAGCCCGTCAGATCGCTGACGAATTAGATTTCTACGGCAGTTATATAAATCCGGGATCCGATAGGGATGAATCCCATATTCAGTTATATTCACTAAACAAATTTCTACCATCTACTCTTGATATTGCTGCCGACATAATTAAGAATCCAATATTTCCGGAAAATGAACTAAATATCTTCCGGCAAAAAAGGCTACAGGCAATGGCTATTGAAAATCAGAAAGTTGAATTCAGAGCCAGAAAGACATTTATCAGAACCCTTTTCGGAGAACAGCATCCTTATGGAATAATTGGAGAACCGCAGGATATCAAGGAAATCAGCAGGGATGAAATTATTGATTTCCATGCTTCATTTTATCATCCTACACAATGCAGCATTCTTTTATCTGGCAGAAAGGCAGGAGATTTTCTTCCCCTTCTTGAAGAAAGATTCGGAAATTGGACAGGATCTGTAGAAAAACCAGGAATCCTTTTTCCAACAGGACCAGAGCAAACGCCCGCAACATATGATATTCGGGAAGAAGTGCCGGGTGCTGTCCAGGCGGCAATTCGTATTGGCGGAATTATGCCTATCAAATCTCATGAAGATTTTTCAGGATTAAGTATTGTAAATACAATATTGGGAGGATATTTTGGGAGCCGCTTAATGCAAAATATCCGTGAGGATAAGGGTTATACATATGGGGTGGGTTCATCACTATTTTCTTTTAAAGAAAAAGGATTTTTCATGATCTCTACTGATGTAAGTCAGGAATACTATAAAGAAACTATGAATGAGTGCTTTAATGAGATTGATCGACTATGTACCGACACATTATCTATCAGTGAACTGAGTAGGGTTAGGCAATATATTGAAGGTGAACTTCTCCGACAATTAGATGGCCCCTTCAATTTGGCTGACACCTTCCGGTCATTGCTCACCTTTGGATTGGATTTTGCCTTTCTCAAAACATTTTTAAATGTTTTAAATCACATCACACCACAGGATATTCAAAATCTGGCCACAAAATATTTTGATTCAAACCCATTGATAAAGGTAGTAGCTGGCATCCCGACAGAATAAGATTTAACAGAAAACTCTAAGCAAAGTTCCGACTTCCATATTGAATTGCTAAATTCACGCCAAATTGGTTTGCCTATGTTCGAATTAAATGTCAGAGAGAAAAGCAAGGTTCTTGAAGCCTACCAGGAATTGGTAAGTTGTTTACCTGACAATCTGACAAAAAAAAATAAAGAACTAATATGGAAAGCCTATGAGTTTGCCCTTAAAGCACATGGAGGTGATAAACGGAAATCCGGAGAACCGTATATCCTTCACCCCATAGCTGTTGCAAGAATTGTTACAGCAGAAATCGGCATGGGGACTAAAAGTATTGTCGCGGCACTTTTACATGATGTTGTTGAGGATACTGACTATACACTTGAAGATATAGAAAAAGAATTCGGTTTGCCGATAAAAATCATTATTGACGGCTTAACCAAAATTAAAGGTGCTTTCAGCTCAGATTCATCTCTCCAGGTTTCAACATTCCGAAAGCTTATATTAACCCTGGCCGAAGATGTTAGGGTTATACTGATCAAACTGGCTGACAGATTGCACAACATGCGCACTTTAAGCGCATTACATCAGAAAAAGCAAATAAAAATTGCTAGTGAAACCTTGTATTTATATGCTCCACTTGCACACAGACTTGGTTTATTTACTATCAAAACAGAACTTGAAGATTTAAGCCTCAAATATAAAAACCCGGTAGTATATCAGGATCTGGCAAACAGAATCAATCATAGCGAAAAAATATCATCACACTTTATTAAAAAATTTATTGATCCTATTCGAGTTAAACTCGATGAGCAAGGATATAAATACGATATTTCCGGTCGGCCAAAAACGATCTATTCCGTTTGGCATAAAATGCAAACCAAAAATCTGCAATTTGAGCAGATATTCGATTTTCTCGCTGTCAGGATCAATTTCAAACCAAAACCTCGTATTGCTGAAAAAACACAATGCTGGTTTATATATTCGCTTATCACAGATCTTTACAAGGTTAAGCCCGACCGAATCCGGGACTGGGTAAGCCATCCAAAAGCCAATGGATATGAGGCTCTGCATGCAACAGTTATGGGCCCTCATGGTAAATGGGTTGAGGTACAGATCCGATCTGAAAGGATGAATGAAATTGCAGAAAGGGGATTTGCCGCTCATTGGAAATACAAAAGTG
>JAUVKA010000012.1 GCA_030592205.1 Bacteroidota bacterium
ACTTGCAGATAATACCGAATTGGTACTTCCCGGTTACACTGGGTCGGATAATGTTCCAGGTACTTTGAAACTGACCGGCATGGGAATTTATACCATGTATTTCATGTTTGGTGGAGCTTTGCTTGCAGTGCTCTATTCATCAATTAGTAAATTTTTCAGATAACCAGAACTGCAATAGAGGATTATCCTCTTGCGCAAAAAACAACGACTCAATGGCAAGGAAAAACAGACCGTTACCGGAAATCAATCAGTCATCAATGGCAGATATCGCCTTTATGTTGCTGATCTTCTTCCTGGTGACCACTACCATGGATGTAGACTCTGGAATCTACCGAAAATTGCCAGCATGGATTCATGATGAGCAAGAACCCCCTAAAATCAAGAGGAGGAACACTTTCATCGTTCTGATCAATAAAAACAATGACCTCGCAATAAATGGTGAATTTGCACAGGTCTCTGAACTTAAAGATCGGGTAAAAGAGTTTATCCTAAATCCATATGGCAGTGATGATCTCTCAGAGAAAGATGATAAATTCGTAGAAGGCATTGGTGATGTTAAAAGATCAAAAGGTGTCGTGTCATTGCAGAATGACAGAGGAACCGATTATGGTGCTTATATCCAGGTGCAAAATGAATTGGTGGCAGCTTTTAATGAAATGCGGAATGATTACTCCGTGGCACAATTTGGGAAAACGTATAAGGCTTTATCCATAGAACTTCAGGATGCAGTCAGACAAGTTATACCCACATCTATCTCGGAAGCAGAACCGGTAGAAATTTAAAAACAGGAGGATTTATCATGGCAAAATTTACAAGAAAAGGAAAAGTCAAAGGTGTTCCCCCTATATCTACAGCCTCACTCCCGGACATAGTGTTCATGTTGCTGTTCTTCTTTATGGTGGCAACCACCATGAAGGAAACCAATATGAAAGTGAAACTAAGGTTACCGGAAGCTACTGAAACTGTTAAACTGGAAAAGAAATCTTTGGTTAGCTATATTTATGTAGGATCACCAATGCCACAATATCAAGCTCAGCATGGAACGCTATCAAAGATTCAACTGGATGACAAGTTTTCGAAACTATCTGATATTGGGGACTATATCGCTGCTGAGAGGGAAAAAAGAGACGAAAAAGAACGTCCTAAAATGACCATTTCTCTCAAAGCCGACGAAAACACTAAAATGGGGCTTATCCAGGACATCAAACTGGAGCTAAGGAAAGCTAGCGCATTAAAGCTAAACTACTCTTCGCGTAAACGATACACGAATAGTAAATATTAATTAGCAATAAAGTATTTTAAATTGAAAGGGTTTCGAAAGAGACCCTTTTTTTTTACTCATCCTCCCGATCTTCACGCTGGCGTTGTACACGTTTGGATATCAGTATAGAGGCTTCAAATAAAACATATAAAGGAATACACACCAGGAACTGACTTATAACATCAGGTGGTGTAATAATGCCAGATAGAATCAGGAACACCACTATTGCGTGCTTCCTGTACTCTCTCATAAATTCCGGGGTCACTAATCCAATCATTGACAAGAAATATATCATGATGGGTAACTCAAAGGCAAGTCCCGTTGAAAGTGTAACCGAGGTTACAGAACCAATATATGATATGAGTGCGATTTGATTTGCAACTTGTTCGCTAACAGAATATCCTCCCAGAAAATTTATTGTTAAAGGAATGATAATAAAATACCCAAAAAGAATACCCGTAATAAAAAGGATAGAAGTATAAAAAACCATGCCAGCTGAATACTTGCGCTCCACATCCTTTAAAGCTGGCATAATAAAACTGTAGATTTCAAAAAAGAGATAAGGAGAGGATAAAATCAAACCGGCAAAGAAAGCGATACGAAGATGTATCTTAAACTGACCTGCAAGTTCAATATTTATTATATTCAAGCCCTCTGAATTGAGGCATAACCTCTGTGAATTAATCAAGTTGCCAAGCTCACAGAAAAGTCTGTTGGTAATAAATTCAGGATTCTTCGGCGACAAAAGAACCACATTGAAAATAAAGTCCTTAACTAAAAATGCAGCAATAGCAAATACCAAAATAGAAATAGCTGCACGAATCAAATGACCTCTTAAAACCTCCAAATGCTCCAGGAAGGTCAGGTCATTGGCATCTTTGCTTTTAAGGTTTTTTTTTACCACAGCAGAAAAAGCTGGTTACTTATTGTCCTTGTAAATTGGAGAAAGGCCTTAATCAGCTTTCTCTTTGGATTCAGGAGCTTCGGCTTCTTTGGAAATCTCCTTTGAACCTTCTTTGAATTCACGAATACCTTTTCCAAAGCCCTTCATGAGCTCAGGAATCTTTTTTCCGCCAAATAACAAAACAACCACTCCAGCGATGACTATCCATTCATACCCACCTAAAAATCCAGAAATTATTGAAGCTAACATCATGATTATATCCTTTTCACAATAAATTTTGTATGGCAAATGTAAGATAAATTCATGAAACTGCCGGAATACTATTGTAAATTCTTTAGCTGCAAGGATCAAGGGAGTCTTTGCTTTTCCATGCCAGTTTTTATACTTTCGCCAACAATTTAATGGTTTCGGGAATCATAGCAGAGCAATAATATTTAGCATAACATGGATTATCAGTTTAGTAAAATCGAAGAGAAATGGCAGGACTACTGGCGCAGTCATAAAATCTTTGAAGTGCAAGAGGACATCTCACGTCCCAAATTTTACATTTTGGATATGTTTCCATATCCTTCCGGGGCAGGACTTCATGTGGGGCATCCACTTGGATACATTGCTTCTGATATTGTAACAAGGTTCAAACGCCTGAATGGGTTTAATGTACTTCATCCCATGGGTTATGATGCCTTCGGACTCCCTGCCGAGCAGTATGCCATTCAAACCGGGCAACACCCATCCCTTACAACTGACAATAACATCAATCGCTATCGTGAGCAACTTGACAAGATTGGTTTTGCTTATGATTGGTCACGGCAGGTTCGTACCTCAGATCCCAACTATTATCATTGGACACAATGGGCATTTATCCAGATGTTCAAGCATTATTATTGCAACATCCAGAAGAAAGCCAAACCAATTAGCGATCTGATTAGCTATTTCGAACAATCTGGAAGTATAGGAATTGAGGCGGCTTGCAATGAACAATATGAATTCTCAGCTAAGGATTGGAAATCCTATAATGAGCAAAAGCAGCTGAAAATACTTTTGAATTATCGACTAGCTTATCTAGCTGAAACACAGGTCAATTGGTGCCCAGCTCTAGGTACAGTCCTCGCAAATGATGAGGTAAGGGAAGGTTTATCCGTCCGCGGGGGGCATCCTGTAGAGCAAAAAAAGATGAGGCAATGGCTTTTACGAGTATCCGCTTATGCAATTCGCCTACTTGAAGGACTTGATAATATTGAGTGGAGCGACTCTTTAAAAGAAATTCAAAAAAACTGGATTGGCCGCTCAGAAGGTGCCAATATGATTTTCCCGCTTAATGATTCTCATCAAACGATTGAAGTATTTACGACCAGGGCCGATACGATTTATGGCGCTACATTCATGGTACTCGCCCCTGAATCAGACCTTGTTACCTTGTTAACAAAGGAAAATCAAAAGGCTGAAGTAGAGGATTATATTAAAATCTCTAAAAAACGAACTGAGAGAGAAAGACTCACCGAAGTCAATAAAATTTCTGGAGTATTTACCGGCTCGTACGCTATTAACCCATTTACTGGTAAGGATATTCCTATTTGGGTAAGCGATTATGTTCTGGCCGGATACGGCACCGGAGCGATCATGGCAGTTCCTGCACATGACAGTCGGGATTTCGCTTTCGCCCGTCATTTTGATCTCCCAATCATTCAGGTCGTAGTAAAGCAAGATGATTATGCTTCTAACCCACAGGAATGGAATGATTCATACGATTCCAAAGAAGGTTATATGGTCAATTCTGATATCTTGAACGGCCTGTCTGTCCTGGAGGCTATTGAAAAGACAAAAATCGAAGTAGAATCCAGAGGGATTGGGAATATTCAGGTCAATTACCGTCTTCGTGATGCTATTTTCAGTCGGCAAAGGTATTGGGGAGAACCCTTCCCCGTTTACTATAAAGATGATATTCCTTACGTTTTTGATGTATCAGAGCTACCTCTCGAACTTCCAGAAGTAGATAAATTTCTACCCACAGAAGAAGGAAAGCCTCCATTAGGACGAGCAAAAAACTGGAAAACACCTGATGGATACCCCATTGAATTGAGCACAATGCCTGGATTTGCCGGATCTTCCGCATACTACCTTAGGTATATGGATCCAGGCAACACAAAAGAATTGGTATCGAAAAAAGCTAATGAATATTGGAAAGATGTTGACTTATATATAGGCGGCACGGAACATGCAACCGGGCATCTGATTTACAGCAGATTCTGGAATAAATTCCTCTTTGATCTGGGCTATGTATGCCGGGATGAACCTTTTAGAAAGTTGATTAATCAGGGAATGATACAGGGACGATCGAGCTTTGTTTACCGTATTAAAAACAGTCTTGATTTTGTTTCTCTTAAGCTGAAAGATCTATATGAAACAACTGCAATTCATGTAGATATAAGTCTTGTGAATAATGATGAGCTTGATATAGAGGCGTTTAAAAAATGGAACCCTGAATATAAGAATGCTGGCTTTATTCTTGAAAATGGTAAATATATTTGTGGCTGGGCCGTTGAAAAGATGTCCAAATCAATGTACAATGTTGTCAATCCCGACAATATAATTGAATCCTATGGTGCTGACACTCTCCGTCTTTACGAAATGTTCCTTGGCCCGATTGAACAGTCAAAACCCTGGGATACACATGGAATTGATGGAGTATTTAAGTTTCTTAAAAAAACATGGCGACTTTTTCATCCAAATAATGGTGAATTTTCAGTTAATGAGGAAAAAGCATCTCCTGAAGAGTTGAAAATCCTGCATAAAACAATAAAGAAGATTCAGGAAGATATTGATCGCTTCTCACTTAATACGTCAGTGAGTGCTTTTATGATTTGCGTCAATTTATTGACTGAAGCGGCCTGTAATAAAAGATGTATTCTTGAACCTTTGACTGTCATTTTATCACCATTCGCCCCACATATTTGTGAAGAACTATGGCATAAGATGGGCAAGGAAAATAGTATCGCTGAAGCCAGCTGGCCAAAATTAAAGGAGGAATACTTATCTGAAAATACTATTGAGTACCCTGTATCTTTTAATGGAAAAATGAGATTTAAGATTCAGGTCCCAGTGGAATTTCCTAATAAAGAGATCGAAAAAATTGTTCTGGAACATGAACTGGCAGGAAAATGGCTGATGGGAAAATCACCGAAAAAAATAATCATAGTACCAAAGCGAATTATCAATGTGGTTGTATGAGGAAGATATTATATACTACTGTCTTAATTGTTGTTGTAACAGGCATTCTCATAAGTCTTTTCCACTCTAAATCAGGAAATGACAAAACACCCAAGAGTGAAAAGTCTGCAGAGATAAGCGCACCCAGGGTAGTTTACAAATTTGATATCCCTGTTGACTCCTTCAATATTGAAGAAATAACCATCAAGAAAAATGAGATTCTGTCAGGTATTCTCTTATCAAGGGGAATAAATTACAATCAGATCGATGAGTTGGCCAGGAGATCAAGGCCTGTTTTTAATGTCAAAAAGATTAAAGCCGGAAATTCATTCGCATTTTTCTGGACACAAGACTCTATACCAGCTGTCAGGCATATGGTTTATGAGAAAAATGTTGAGGAGTATATCATCTATACTTTCAGCGATAGTATCTGTATTGCCGAGGGTAAGAAAGAAGTATCCTATGAACAGAAAGAGGTGGAGGGAGTTATTGAATCTAGCCTATGGAATTCTCTGGTTGGTCTTGGAGTAAGTCCGGTACTTTCACTTGAGATGATGGATGTTTATCAATGGACTATTGATTTTGCAGGTATCCAGCGAGGGGATATTTTTCAAATCATATATGAAGTAAAAATGATTGATGGTTCAGCTATTGGGATTAGCCGTGTACTGGCATCCTCCTTTGTAAATTCAGGCAGAGAGCATTTCGCATTTGCTTTCGAACAGAATAATCGCATTGAGTATTTTGATGAAAATGGTCAAAGTTTGAGGAGGGCCTTTTTAAAAGCTCCGTTGGACTATCGCAGGATTTCCAGTAAGTATTCAAATAGTCGTTTCCATCCAATTCTCAAAATATATCGTCCACATAGAGGTATTGACTATGCAGCAAAGGCTGGGACAGAGGTTCAAACCATTGGTGATGGAACCGTAGTTAAGATTGCTTACGATAAAGCTTCAGGACACTATATAAAGATTAAACATAACGGAGTTTATACTTCCGGATATTTGCACCTGCAGAGTAGACCACCACTGAAAGTAGGAGCATCTGTAAAACAAAAAGATATTATTGGCTATGTTGGAGCAACCGGCTATGCCACAGGGCCTCACCTTGATTTCAGAATTTGGGAAAATGGTCAGCTGGTGAATCCTCAAAATGTCGAATCACCGCCAGTAGAGCCTGTTGAAGAACAGAACTTATCCAGATATGATTCTATTATCTCTGTTTACAAAAAGCAACTTAAGGCATTGATAATAACTCATTAGAAACGGGAAAGGTATTCCACAACTACTTTAGGGTAGTATTCATATTCCAGCTTATGGATTCTGCCGGCCAGGGTTCCGGGGTTGTCATCGGGCAATACCGGGCATTCTGCCTGGAACAGAATTTCACCTTTGTCGTACTCCTCATCCACAGAATGAATGGTAATTCCAGAAGTGGATTCCCTATTAGCAATAATAGCTTCATGTACCCTGCTTCCATACATACCTTTTCCCCCATATTTTGGCAGGAGGGCCGGATGGATATTAATAATGCGTTTCGGGTAGGCTCTGATAATCTCCGGGGGGATCAACCATAGAAAGCCAGCCAGGACAATAAGGTCGGTAGAGAACTCTCGCAATTCATGTAAAACTTTGCCAGATGAATATAAGTCCTCTCTACTGAAAACACGTGTTGGAATACCCAGCTTACTCGCCCTGACTAAGGCAAATGCTTCCGACCGATTTGCCATTAACAATTTTACTTGCCCATCCCCTCTTCCGTGAAAAAATTTAATAAGATTTTCTGCATTTGTACCCGAACCGGATGCAAGAATGGTAATATTTTTCATTTCATCATTATAAGAGTTGATAAAGTTCAGATTTACAGGGGGTATAAGCATGCTAAATCATGGATAACACCCAAATAAATTCATCTTTTCAGCCACAAAAAAACACTTTTTTTTTGATACTAAGCCTTTAATGGCTTTATTTGCATCGGTGAAAATAATACAATTTGCTACTTAAATAATTATTAATTAAAACATTAAAGCTATGTCAGACATTGAATCCAGAGTTAAAGCCATTATCGTAGACAAGCTTGGCGTTGATGAGTCGGAAGTTACTCGTGAATCAAGTTTTACTAACGATTTGGGAGCTGACTCCCTGGACACTGTTGAATTGATCATGGAATTCGAAAAAGAATTCAATCTGGCCATTCCGGATGATCAGGCTGAAACCATTGGTACAGTTGGTGATGCCATCAAGTATGTTGAAGAAAACAACGAGTAATTAACCTATAAACTTGGGTTTAAAATGGAATTAAAACGGGTAGTTGTTACAGGCCTTGGAGCATTAACTCCGATGGGCAAAAACATTGATGAATTTCGAAAAGCAATATTTGAAGGTGTCAGTGGTGCCGATACGATTACCCGTTTTGATGCCACCAAGTTTAAAACCAAGTTTGCGTGCGAGGTCAAAAATTATGATCCTTTGGATTATTTTGACCGTAAGGAAGCCCGCAGGTTGGACATGTACTCTCAGTTTGCCCTGAGTTCGGCTGATGAAGCAGTTAAAGATGCTCAGCTCAATCTGGAAAAACTTGACACTGACCGGTTTGGCGTTATTATGTCATCCGGGATCGGAGGTATTCAGACTTTTGAACAGGAAGTTATAGATTTTGGCAGAGGAGATGGAACTCCACATTTTGGTCCTTTCTTCATTCCGAAAATGATCTCTGATATTGCGAGTGGCCACATATCAATGAAATATGGTTTTCGTGGCCCTAATTATGGTACCGTAGCTGCCTGTGCAACCTCTACAGTGTCCCTTGCCAATGCGTTTGATCACATTCGCCTGGGAAGAGCCACTTTAATGGTTGCCGGAGGTTCAGAAGCCTCCCTTACTCGTGCTGGCGTAGGAGGATTTAATGCCATGCACGCCATCTCAACCCGAAATGATGATCCGAAAACGGCTTCCAGACCTTTTGATCTGGACCGGGATGGTTTTGTTATGGGTGATGGTTCTGGCACACTCATTTTGGAAGAATACGAGCATGCAATTGCACGTGGAGCTCGCATCTATTGTGAAGTTGTAGGTGCTGGCTTAACTGCTGATGCACATCATCTTACTGCACCTCACCCAGAAGGACTTGGTGCGGCCAATGTGATGAAGTATGCTCTTATTGATGCTGGGTTGAAGCCTGAAGATGTCGATTATATCAATGTTCATGGAACCTCAACTCCACTAGGAGATATCTCAGAATCACTAGCCATTAAAAGTGTATTCGGAGACCATGCATATAAGTTAAGTATCAGCTCAACAAAATCCATGCACGGGCATTTATTAGGAGCGGCAGGAGCGGTGGAAGCCATCGCGACAATATATGCCATCCTTGAAAATCGCATTCCTCCAACCATCAACCATTTTACTGACGATCCCAGAATTGATCCCAAACTGGATCTAACCTTCAATAAACCAAAAGATCGTCAGGTAAATGTTGCACTTAGCAATACCTTTGGATTTGGCGGGCATAACGGAACTATTATTTTTAAAAAATTTGATAATTAATAGGTGACCGGAATCTTCCAGTTCCTGTTTTCTTTGATCACTTTCAAAAATAAGGGCTTCCTTTGGAGGCTCGTGGGTATTCTACGCTTTCTTCCGGGCCGTGTCAAACTCTACGAGCGGGCTTTTATTCACAAGTCTATCACTCAAAATGACAATAGTGGTAAAGCCGTAAATAATGAACGCCTTGAATATTTAGGCGATGCAATCCTTGGCTCTGTAATTGCTGAACACCTGTATAAAGAATATCCCGGGCAAAATGAGGGTTTTCTTACTAAAATGCGATCAAAGATCGTTAATGGTGAAAACCTTGGTGCACTAGCTGAAAAAATGGGATTGATCCCTCTTATTAAAACCCAAACTTTTGGCGAACATACCCTAAAGCATATATCCGGCGATGCCTTAGAAGCTCTTATTGGTGCAGTATTTATTGATAAAGGTTATGCCAGAACCCGGCGATTCATTTTGAAGAATATTCTTGTCAGGCATATCGATCTGAATGAATTGGAAAAAATTGAGAAAAACTACAAAAGTCAACTCATTGAGTGGGGACAAAAAAACAGAATTGAGGTGTGCTTTTATACTGATGTTGAATCTTATGATCCAACTCGATTCATTTCCTATGTGAGCATTGGGAATAATCTATATGGTTCCGGAACCGGTGTGTCAAAAAAGGAAGCAGAGCAAATGGCTGCAAATGAAACTTTAAAAGAGCTTAAATAAAGTGGAAAAGAAAAAAAAGTTTAAGCTGGATATTAAAAGAAAAAGCCAAATTTGGCTGCTAGGAATCCTGACTGATGAGACAGACTTCAAGTTGAGCTGGCTAATTAATCAAAGCCTGCAGATTAAGCTGTCCAGAGATGAAGATCTCACCTGGCTGAGCAATTCGCTACCTAACCCTCTCGCTTTTCCGGTATATTCTGACCCAATAAGTAAATTTGGTCCGGTAAGCCTATTGAAAAACAGAACCCTGGAAGGTTTATGGATTAAAGGATATAAGCAGGTTGATTATCTTTTTATTGTCATGAATAAAGAAGATCAGTTAAGCCAACAGAAAATAGTTGAAAAATTACAAAACACCAATGGTATCAGAGGCGTTTATATCCTGGATCCAGAACCCCTGGAACCATGGGTGGACTAAAAAGAAAGTCCCGCTTAACAGCAGGACCTTCTACCAAAACCAAAACTATGAAAACTACCTAAACTCAAACTTTCCAATAATCTCCTTTTCTCCTTGTACAACTCTAACGGTAAACAGTCCTGTTTCATTGCCTGTCAACTCAATTTCTTTCAAAAGTAGGACATGATCAGGTTAATCCCCATTAATCACTGTTAATGTGTGTTAACCCGCATAATTCACAAATTATCCTTGTTAAAACTTCATCAATATGATTTTATATCTTTGAAAACATGAGTAATCGAAAAATCTGGTTGTTGACGGTTTTTACGGCACTAGCTCTTTCAGCCCTTATTGTAGTTCAGCTGACTTGGATAAAAAAAGCCATCCGTGTACAGGAAAAACAATTCAGGCAATTGACTAATGAAGCCATGGACAGAATCATCAACAATCTGGAAACATATGAAATTCTGGAAGATTTGCTGGAAGAGATAGATAGGGAAAATGATTTATCAATTGATGAGATCCCAATTGATCCGCCAGTCACCCTTGGGACTGGAGATCTGAATCTGAGTGAAAATGAAGATATTTTTTATGAACTCGATTCAGTCGGACAACTAGGCCTTACTATAGATACTCGTATTGATTTGCTCTCAGGAGATACAGTCCTGTACATTACTGATAATACTATTTATGGTGCACACAGTTCTCCAAGTCATACTCGCTCAGCTCTTTCGAAATCAGATATCGTTGCTAATTACAACGATCTCATTTCTAATAAAAAGATATTTGTTGAACGTGTATTTAACCGCGCAGTCGGCTATGAAGGAGATATTGAAGATCGCATTTCCCCCCTCATGCTTCATACTGTTATTCGAAAAGAAGTAAGAAGCCTCGGTGAGGAAATTACTTTTGAATATGCTGTACGTAAGGAAAACTCCGAGTACATTTTTCCAAGCAAAGAATTTGACCCAGACAGCCACGCACTGAAAATAACTTCGCAACTTTTCCCACATGATATTTCCCCCTCTCCTAATTTTCTGGTTTTGTTCTTTCCAAACCAAAAAGGCATCTTGTTGCAATCCGTTGGTTTTATGGCGAGTGCTTCTCTTATTTTAACCTTGATCATGTTGATTGTTTCTCTTATAACTATATTGATTATTTTCAGACAAAAGAAGTTATCTGAGATCAAAAATGATTTCATTAATAACATGACCCATGAGCTTAAAACCCCGATTTCTACAATATCTCTGGCTTCGCAAATGTTAGTAGATGATACTGTACCAATGGATAAAAAAAGTCTGGATCGTATTTCAAATTTGATTAAGGAAGAAAGTAAACGATTAGGAAACCAAGTTGAGAAAGTTCTTCAAATGTCGATTTTTGATGAAGGAAAAACTGATCTGAAGATAAAACCATTACAAATAAATGATTTGATCAGCCAGGTAGTAGAAAAAATGAGTCTTCAGATCAATCAGCATCAAGCCACAGTTGAATTGGAGCTGGAGAAAGGGGTAAGTACAGTTTTAGCCGATGAAATTCATTTTACCAATGTAATCTACAACCTTCTTGATAATGCACTCAAATATTGCAGTGCGAATCCGCTTATCCGAATTTCCAGCGCAAACAAAAAAGCTGGAATTATTGTTATTATTTCTGACAATGGGATAGGAATCAGCAAGGACCATCAGAAAAGGATTTTTGAAAAGTTTTTCCGTGTTCCAACAGGTAACTTACATGATGTTAAAGGATTTGGTTTGGGACTTAGTTATGTGAAAAAAGTATTGGAAGACCATGGGGGATATATAAAAGTTAATAGTGAAATAAACAAGGGAACAAATTTTTCAATATTTTTACCTTACAGGATTAATTAGATTAAAGTTATGGACAAAACAAGAATTTTGCTTGTAGAAGATGATATGAATCTGGGTTCTCTTCTAAAAGAATACCTTATAGCTAAAGGCTTTGACACCAATTTGCAGGTTGATGGAGCAAAAGGATTGCTAGCCTTTAAAAGAGAGCATTTTGATTTATGTATTCTTGATGTAATGATGCCCGTTAAAGATGGATTTACCCTGGCGAAAGATATCCGAATTATGGATCCGGAAATACCATACATTTTTCTTACAGCAAAATACATGAAAACCGATATCCTTAAGGGGTTTAATCTTGGTGCCGATGATTATATCATCAAACCATTCAGCATGGAGGAATTACTATTACGTATTGAAGCCATTCTACGAAGAACAACAAAAAGTTCAAATCAGGAAACCTTTCTTGTAGGAAATTTCATATTTGATACTAATAAACAGTTGCTCACCAAAAAGGATGCCGAACCCATTAAGCTTACTACCAAAGAATCCGATCTCCTTAAGCTCTTGTGTCAATATAGCAACCAGGTACTGGAAAGGAATTATGCCCTGAAAGCCATTTGGAAAGACGACAGCTATTTTAACGCAAGAAGCATGGACGTATATATAACCAAGCTAAGAAAGCACCTGAAAAGTGAGCCTGGTATTCAGATAATTAATGTACATGGGAAAGGTTATAAACTGATACGGGAATAATCAATCGAGTTTCAACACAGCAAGGAAAGCCGTTTGTGGCACCTCAACATTTCCAACCTGCTTCATTCTTTTCTTCCCCTTCTTCTGTTTCTCCAGGAGTTTCCTTTTTCGTGTAATATCCCCACCATAGCATCTCGAGGTTACATCTTTCCGGAAAGCTTTGATTGTTTCTCTTGCAATTATTTTTCCTCCAATAGCGGCCTGAATAGCTATTTCAAACTGTTGCCTGGGGATCAGATCTTTTAATTTCACGCAAATCCGACGTCCAAAAGCATATGCATTATCGACATGTATCAGAGCTGAAAGAGCATCTACCATTTCGCCATTGAGCAGAATGTCCAAACGTGCCAGATGTGCTGGAACAAATCCAATCTGATGATAGTCAAATGAAGCATATCCTTTAGAAAGAGATTTGAGTTTATCATAAAAGTCAAAAACGATCTCAGCCAATGGCAACTCGAAGGTCAGTTCTACACGGTCTGTCGTAAGATAAACCTGTGATTTCAATTCGCCCCGTTTATCCAGACACAATTTCATGATAGGTCCAATAAAATCGGGCATGGAAATTATCTGTGCCCTGATATAGGGCTCTTCTATCCGCTCAATGATAGTTTGATCAGGTAATCCTGAGGGGTTATATACATTCTCCATCTGTCCGTTCTTCCTAAACACCTTGTATGATACGTTTGGAACAGTTGAAATAACATTCATCTCAAATTCCCTATCCAATCGTTCCTGAACAATTTCCATGTGCAATAATCCCAGGAAACCACAGCGAAAACCAAAACCAAGGGCAACCGATGATTCAGGCTCATAAGTAAGTGAAGCATCATTAAGAACCAGTTTTTCAATTGCCTCCCGTAAATTTTCATAGTCCTCACTGTCAATAGGATACAACCCTGCAAAAACCATGGGTTTCACATCCTCAAATCCATCTAAAGCATCCTCACATGGATTTCCAACATGGGTTATTGTATCTCCTACTTTTACCTCTGTAGAAGTTTTAATTCCAGAGATAATATATCCTACATCTCCAGCCTGAAGAACATCCCTGGGATACAAACCTAGTTTTAGTACGCCTATTTCATCAGCCTGGTATTGTTTGCCTGTATTAACAAATTTTACCTTATCGCCCTTTCGTATCTCCCCATTTACTACCTTAAAATAAGCTATCACACCTCGATAGGAATTAAACAATGAGTCAAAAATTAATGCCTGGAGAGGCGCCTTTGTATCCCCAACAGGAGGGGGGATATTTACAATAACTTCTTCTAAAATCTGCTCGACTCCATGGCCTGTTTTTCCACTTGCTTCAATAATATCATCCCGTTCACATCCTATCAGGTCAACAATTTGATCCTTCACTTCATCAGGCATGGCATTTGGGAGATCCATCTTATTCAACACCGGAATAATTTCCAGTTCACTATCTATAGCAAGATAAAGATTTGATATCGTTTGAGCCTGTATTCCCTGAGTAGCATCTATTACCAGTAAGGCTCCTTCGCAAGCAGCAATTGAACGCGAAACCTCATAGGAAAAATCAACATGACCCGGAGTATCAATTAGATTCAGAAAGTACTGCTGCCCATCGTGTGAGTATTCCATCTGAATGGCATGGCTTTTTATTGTAATTCCACGCTCTCGCTCAATATCCATACTGTCCAGGACCTGAGCTTGAAGATCCTTTCCCATTACTGTATGAGTGGCTTCAAGCAAGCGGTCGGCAAGTGTACTCTTTCCGTGGTCAATATGTGCTATGATGCAAAAATTTCTATAATTTTTCATAGATCTACCTCTTCCTCCAATTTGGCGCAAAGATATTCATTTCCCATCAAATGGGAAAGCTAAAAAAAAGTCGCACTTCAGCCTGGCTTAGTGATCCTTAACCGCTATTCCAGAAATTTCAACATCTGCATCCAGGGGAAGTCTGCCAATCTGAATCGCTGCCCGGGCAGGAAATTTCTGGTTCTTAAAAAAAGTATTATACACCTCATTAATTGCCTGGTAATTATCCATGTCGGTCATATAGATATTAACCATCACCAGATCCTCATAATCCATATTATGCTTTTCAAGCAAAACTCCAATGTTTTTCATGGACTGTTCGGTGGCTTTTTTTATATCGCCCTTAATTAATTTACCAGTTTCCGGAACTCTGGGAATTTGGCCGGAGATGTAAAGCGTTCCATTAGCTAACACCGCAGGTGTATAGGGTGCTACAGGTTTGGGTGTCTGTTTCTCTTGCGCATGCAACCCGATAACAAAAGCCGCAGCGATAAATAACAATACGATTCTTTTCATCCGTTTCGTCTGTTTAAAATAAATTCTTATCGACTTTCTCCACTATTTCTGTATTATCAGTTTCGAACTGGAAACAAGCCTTCCGGATTTGTCATTCGTAAGAATAATGTATGTTCCTGCCGGCAAACTTCTGACATTTAAAGCATGGTGATACTCATCTGTAGGTACATTAATTAGCTCTGTGAGTCCAGCCTGGCCAGACAAACTCATAACTGAAACAGAAAGCTGAGTGTTTTTCAGGTTATGAATGTTAAGATCAACTTGATCACTTGCAGGATTTGGGTAATGGGAAATTGATTCTCCTCCCAAAAGAAGTGGGATAGAAGAAAGAGAAGCAAATTCCGAGAAAACCTCCTTAAGTACATTATTCCATGTAGAGGTACTCACTGTACTGGAGATTCCCGGTTCGAAAGGGCTATACATCTTTGTAATCCTTTCAGTTACGTCATTCCCATTGTAGGTCAATAGGAATTGCATCCCGGACAACATTTCCCAATCTGTTGTATAAAACTCCATCGTTGACAGGATTAAATTCTCATGGGAATCATTCTGATCAATGATACGTTGCGATGGCGTCCAGGTACCATCACCAGGGCCAATATACACTGTAAAAGTCAGGCTTGAGAAATCGCCATAATCAAAAGTCATTTTTGTAGATTCTACCCATGCATTATCCAACCACCCCGACATATACATTTCTCCAATTTGTTCATCCAACCACACATATTTCACCTTGCTGAAATTGACCCAGGCTCCATCTTCCCAGGTTTCAGATACTGCCTCCGAAACCATACCATCTTCACTCGAATAGCTTTGCGTTGTTCTGGTACTATTTATCCATTGCCCGGATTCTTTGTCCCAGATTTGTATCACAAAACCAGTAATCAGATCTCCATCATACGTGTATGTATACTGATTACCGTATATCATATCCCATCCTGATCCGTTCCATTGCTCGTTCGTCAGTTTACTGGTCCATCTACCATCAACATATTCGATAAGCTCTCTTGTGTAATTAACCCATTCCTCTCCTCCTTCTCTATGCTGCTCGAGCACTTCGGTTTGATTGTGATCAGAATTATAGGTATATAAAAAACGGGAATCACCATTCGTGCCAATCATCTTTTCTTCACTGGGCTCTCCAAAAGATGTATATGTGATATAAGTTGTTTGATAAATCAGCCAAAATTCAGCTACCCAATTATATTCTTGAACAACTTGGGGATAGCTGCCAACCAAATCGGTCTTCAACTTTGGTGAATCAACTAAAGCCATGGGATCAGGGACTTGAGCCATTGTGAGCTTACTAAAAACTAAAAGGAGAATAATTACTAGAGTTAAATTACGTGTTTTCATACTGTAATAGTGTTTATGGTTTTTAAATATTATAAAGTTAAAAAAAAACCTCTCATCAAAACGACGAGAGGCTTCCTTTATATAAACAGTTCTATTATTCTACATCATGCCGCCCATGCCGCCCATACCTGGAGCGCCACCTGGCATTGGAGGATTCTCTTCCGGAATCTCCGCTAAAAGTGCTTCGGTTGTGAGAATCATCCCTGCAATGGATGCAGCATTTTCAATAGCTACTCTGGCAACTTTAGTTGGATCAATAACGCCAGTTTCGAGAAGGTTCTCGAATTTACCTGTTTGCGCATTGTAACCGTAATCATCCTTACCATTCTTAACTTCCTGGACGATAACAGATCCATCGCTTCCCGCATTAATTACGATTTGACGCAATGGCTCTTCCAGTGCACGACGAACAATAGCAATACCTGTATCCTGATCGTCATTATCTCCCTTAAGATTATCCAAACTACTGATTGCCCTGATATAAGCAACTCCACCACCAGGAATAATTCCTTCTTCAACTGCTGCACGTGTGGCACTAAGTGCATCATCAACACGGTCTTTCTTCTCTTTCATTTCAATTTCAGAGGCAGCTCCAACATAAAGTACAGCTACACCACCAGCCAATTTGGCCAATCTCTCCTGGAGTTTCTCACGATCATAGTCGGAAGTGGTAGTCTCAATCTGAGCCTTGATCTGGTTAACACGTGATCTGATCTGTTCTTTGTCTCCGGCACCATTCACTATGGTAGTATTATCCTTATCGACAGTTATCTTTTCAGCCGAGCCAAGCATTTCCAGGGTTGTTGATTCCAGTTTCATTCCTGTTTCTTCAGAAATAACTACACCGCCTGTCAGAATGGCAACATCCTGTAACATTTCCTTTCTGCGATCACCAAAACCAGGTGCTTTCACAGCTGCTATCTTAAGACTCCCACGAAGTTTATTCACAACGAGAGTAGCAAGAGCCTCTCCATCAACATCCTCAGCAATAATCATCAAAGGACGCCCGGATTGAGCTGTTGCTTCCAAAACAGGAAGAAGATCTTTCATTGCAGAAATTTTCTTCTCATAGATAAGAATGTATGGACTTTCCAATACAGACTCCATCTTTTCAGTATCAGTTACGAAATATGGGGAAATATAACCACGATCGAACTGCATACCCTCAACTATCTCAACAGTTGTTTCAGTTCCTTTAGCCTCTTCAACAGTGATAACACCTTCATTTTTCACCTTATTCATTGCATCAGCAATCAGACTCCCAATTTCAGAATCACTATTTGCTGAAACTGTAGCAACCTGCCTGATCTTTTCATTATCATCACCAACACTCTTGGATAGTTTACTTAACACATCAACCACCTGAGAAACAGCTCTGTCAACACCGCGCTTCAGATCCATTGGATTAGCACCGGCGGTAACATTCTTTAATCCAACAGCCACCATCGACTGTGTCAGAACAGTTGCGGTTGTTGTACCATCACCTGCATCATCGGAAGTTTTTGAGGCTACTTCCTTAACCATTTGAGCTCCAATATTGGCGAATTTTTCTTCCAGTTCAACCTCTTTTGCAACGCTCACACCATCTTTAGTAATCTGAGGTGCACCAAATTTTTTCTCAATTACTACATTACGCCCTTTAGGACCTAAAGTAACTTTTACTGCATTTGCAAGTTCATCAACACCCTTCTTGAGTAAATCCCGGGCTTCTGAATCAAATTTGATTTCTTTTGCCATTTTATACTGATTTTATTGGTTTAACACTTAAATACATTAAATAACAGCCAAAATATCAGACTGCCTCATAATCAGGTATTCTTGATCATTAAATTGAAGTTCATTTCCAGAATACTTACCATACAGAACAATATCACCCTCTTTAACTTCCATTTCAACTTCTTTTGTTCCAGAACCAACAGCAACAACAACACCCTTCTGTGGTTTTTCCTTTGCGGAATCAGGAATAATAATTCCACCCGCAGTTTTTACTTCAGCTTCCTGAGGTTCAATCAGAACCCTGTCGCCCAATGGTTTGATATTTACTTTAGCCATATTAGTATTTTTTATGAATTTGTTTAGCATGTATTAATGAAGCAGGATAAACATAATCTGTGCCAAAGGGGCTATCCTGTTTTTTTACTCCCGGAACGGGACAGATTTTCAGATGCTAAATAATAGCACTGACAAGCTGACATCAAAAAGAATAAAAAAAAGGGATCTAAAAATCCCTTTATTCTAATAATACGATATCTTAATTTCTTATTCCTGGTTAGGATTCTGTGTGCCGGTAGTTGCAGCATCAGGAAGAGTAGTAGGGAACTCAGGAATCTGAGTAGGATCTACAGCATTCCTAATTTGATTTTCTATTACTGATCGATTGGTATCAACTCCCTGACGAGGAATTGTTAAGCTGGCTGTCACACATAAAACCAGTAAAGCAATCGCCAAGGTCCAGGTTGCTTTTTCAAGAAAATCCGTTGTTTTTCTAACTCCCATAACCTGGTTGGATCCTGAAAAGTTGGAAGCTAAACCACCACCTTTTGAATTCTGTACAAGGACTATTAGGGTTAGTAAAATGCCGATTAGTATAATAAGTATGGAGATGAAAGAAAATAATGTCATGATACTCAGGCTTATTGATTTGTTATTAGCTCTTTAATCTTTTGAATTTGCGATGCAAAGTAAGCACTTTTTTCAGGAAATTTCAAACTTAATTTTTCGTAGGCTTGTAAAGCACGATAGTAATACCCTTGCTTTAAGTAAATCTCTGCCAGCGTTTCAGTCATAAAAGCATCACTTTCCTTTAAACTCTCAATGGAAATATCATCCACCTCCCCAGCAGTTTCAACAACTTTAGGCATCCTGGGATTCTTTCTTATGAAATCTCCAATAAGATCCCTGGACGAAAGACCGCCTGTTTCTGTTTCTTCTATTTCCTTGTCCGTATTGGCTTTAAATTGTTCATCCTCAATTTCCGGCAACTTATTTTCAAAATCAAAATCGAGAATATCAGAATTATCAATAGGAAAATCAAACAATAGAAGATCAAGATCGGCAATAGGGATAAATCGTTCTAACTCTTTAACATAAAAAGATTTATCATATCCTGAAGGAGCGTCTGAACCAGAAGGCAATAAATCCTGTTCCGGATTCTCATCAAGGGACAAAATTCCTTCGGTGATGAGTTCTTCATCGGCAATAACCGGCCCATCCTGGCTCTGAAGATTAATCTTATGAGAAGTCTTATGCGCAATATCGGGGAAAAATGATCCATCATTATTGATCCGAATTCTGTTCAGTAAGCCAAATAATAATTGTCGGTTACTAATACTGGCTGCTGCAAATTTCAATTGTCTGTTGAACCGGATATTTTCCTCGTTCTTAAGGTTTTTAACATAGAGCATTCTTGCCGCCTGGAAATAGGGATATTCTTTCACCAGCTCATCTAACTCCAACAATGAATTAGCATCCAGCTGGTTAGGATAATTTAGGTATTGATGAAACTGATCTTTATTCATTGTATTTACCAGTTAACAACGGCTCTGTTAAAAATATCCTCGATGATTTTTTCCAGGATTTGTGGCACCAATTCGGCCTCAACCTGATCAAGACTTTGGCTGGCATCAAAATCTTCATAATGTGAAAAATTTGATTCAAAACTCTTGCTTGGATCCTTTTCATTTGTAAAAACCACCCTGATACCAATAGTTAATCGCGTTAACGAAGCGGTTTCATCACCACGAATTGCTGCCGGCCTTGTGGAATACTGAGATATTTCCCCTTCGAAATTCAGATCTCCTCCATCTGACATCATTTCAAGCTTGGTTTGGGAGATAAATTTGTCCTTTAGCGATTCCGTGAATTCTGAGCTTAATGCAGGATTAACAATATCCGCCCTATTTGGAAAGTATTGAACGGAAATGGTTTTCATTTCCTCGGTAATAGACGCTCCAGAAGTCGAATAACTAACTTTACATCCCAGAAAAGATACCAGGAAAAACAGGATAATTACTGCAGGCCCTATTGATTTAAACAATTTACTCATCTATACTGTATTCTTTTATTTTCCTGTAGAGTGTACGTTCACTTATGCCAAGATCCTGTGCTGCTAACTTCCGCTTACCATTATACCGTACCAGGGCTTTTTGTATTAGTTCAATTTCCTTTTTCTCCAGCGACAAAGATTCTTCAACAATTTCCTCGGTATCTTCAATAGCCGATTCTTCGATCCGCGTTACATTTATACTTGGCGCCTTTGGAATAGTTCTTTCAATTACAGTATCTGAATCCTCGAAC
>JAUVKA010000158.1 GCA_030592205.1 Bacteroidota bacterium
GGAAAAGATTGATCTCAGTGCTGTTTTCTATACGAAAAACCAGATGGCGAAGGGTTACAATTATCCAAACGATTCTGTTGTTGTGTCCAAATTCCTAAATCCCGGGACATTTACGGTAGGTCTGGGTGTTGAATACAAACCCTTCAAAAACACATCATTTAACTTTTCTCTCTTGTCGTATAAAAACACCTTTGTGCTTGATACCGCAAATATTGATCAGACATTACACGGTATTGCCAATGATAAGCGTATAAGACAGGAGATGGGAGGGCAACTCCTGATAAAGAATAAAATAAGTATACTCAGCGATCTGGAAATTTCTAATTCAATTCGTTTGTTCTCCGGTTATCTAAATAAGCCCCAGAATATTGATGTGGATTGGGAGATAAATTTTAAGCAAAAAATAAACTGGTATTTTACGATCATCCTGAATCTTCACATGATTTACGATGACGATATTCGTTTCCCGGCCTTGGATGAAAATGACCAACCCATCCTGCACCCTGACGGAAGCACAAAGAAAATCCCATTAATGCAGTTTAAGCAATTCCTGGGCTTGAGTTTTTTGTTTAGTTTCTAATGGACTAATCAATCTCTCCTTCAAGGCTACTTATTCTATTCATATAACCAAGATTTTTGTAAAGCTCGTAAAGTTTTGTGACGATATATTGATTATCAGGCTCTGTATCAAAAGCTTTTTCAAACCAGGTGACGGCAGATTCGAATGCTTCAGATGATCTTTCTTTCTCTTCTAGAAAAGCAGAGTTATTAGTTATGGTTCTTGCAAACTTTGTAATTTCCACCCCCATGTTATAATAACATGTACCTATGTTTGAATATATTCTTATTTCATCGGGATTCAGGATGAGAGACTCCTTATAAGCATCAATTGCTTTTTTGTAGTCATCGGTTTTCTGATAAACCAATCCTTTCGAAAAGGGAAAAATATATTTTAAGGGATCTCTTAATGAAGCACTATCCAGAATTTCTATTGCCTTTTCGGTGTTACCTGAATGAAATAGTATATCAGTCAGAAGTAGAACCAGATCTTCATTTTCTACATAGCGATCAATTCCTTCAATAAGTATTTTTTCGGCAGATATTGTATCTGCTTTCTCAAGATATATAGTATACAACAAATGAGAGACATTTGGGGAATAGTTCCACTCATTCAACCTGTTAAGATAATCGATTGCTTTTCTCCATTCCTCGATTTCATAAGCTGCCAGGGCTGTATTATATATAAGATGGGTATCAATTCGGACTTCTAATATGGGACTTTTGGTAATCTGAAGTGCAGATTCGAATGCCCTCAGAGATTGCTTATACTTTCTGTTATTGTGATGCTCTTCCCCTAACTCCTTAAAATCATTAGCCAAAAGCACATACAATGGTGCAAGTCTATCATCAAGCCTGCCTCTTTTATCAAGTGACCTGGCTTTCACATAAGAATCAAGTGCTACAAAAAGTTGATCGGGGTAGAGTTCATAGTTCTCCTTTTTATTCTTAGCCTTCCCTTCCTGGTAAGCTGACTGGCATAAAAGTCCCCTGGCATGCCAGGTTCTGTGCCAATTTTTTGTTTTCTTTTCAGTTATCAGTTCCTCAACCGCCTCTTTGGCATCTTTAAATTTACTGGTCTCTATTAGCTGAAATACAGCAATAACTTTGCTTTTTTGTGCCAGGGACGAAAGTGAGCAACACAAAAACAAGCATATGATAAATACTAATTTTTTCATTTGGATCTTGCAAAGATAAAAACCAATTGACAATTAAGCACTCATCTACAAAACTTCCACAAAAAGAATCAAAAAATGTCCTATTTGATACATTATTCATATCTCAGAGATTCAACAGGATCTAATTTTGCAAAACTCCAACCCTGCCAGCTTACAACGGCCATGGTAACAATGGAAACAAGTATTCCTGAAGCTGCATAAATCCATATTCCAATATCTGTTTTATAGGCAAATCACTCAAGCCATTTACTCATTGAATACCATGAAATCGGTATAGCTATCAGGAATGAAAGACTGAATATTCCAAGAACTGCAATCGCAATCGCAATCAATGAAAAATACAATATGGCCTGCCCCATTTGTTCATCCTCCTTATATAAACCAGCAAGGCTTGAATCAAGAAATTGATAACTAAAGGGAAAGCCGGGTGCCAGATCTTGCCATACCTCATCAATCTGTTTTAGAATTCTGAGCTGATTACTACCCGAAATCTTTATATTAACATAACTGCCCTGCCTGGGCAGGTAGACAATTGCAATAGGTTCTATGTAATTGTGAAGAAAACGGAAATTAAAATCCCTTACAATGCCAACAACCTTTGCATATCCGCCCGGTAGCCTGATTTTGATCTGGTATGGATCCTCAACATCAAATTCTCTGAGTGCAGATTCATTCAACAAGGCAGTTGCATTCAGGTCCGTTGTAAACTCTCGTGAAAAGAATCTGCCTTCTATTAGTTTAAGATCATAAAATTTCAGAAAATCCGCATCTACCCATATGGAGGCAAAGTTTACTACTTTCCCATTGTTTTAAGATAGCTGTTCATCTTTTGATTCGATGGAACGGGAAGAACAACATCCTTTATAATACAATCGGGATGATCACTGTATTTCCGGACAATACCCCTTGGTGTATCCATCACAAATATTTATTAGGGCTGCTTTGTTTTCTGGCGTTGGATGCGGATCCACATATCACCTTCTATTCCCAAAACAATGTTTTCCTTTTTAAGTCTTTTAACATCAGAAAATGCCAGGTCGGTATAGCAGCAAAAAACAAAAATATCTCTTATCCTTTCAAGACTCTGGTTACCAAAATCCTTCCTCTATATCAATCCCAAATCTATATCGGTTAAAAAAGTTCGATCAATCGGTTCCTTACGATATGAGATATTTCTAAATGGATCACTGCTTATCCAATCATCATTTAAGGCAATCCTGATGACCTTACAAAAGTTTCGTAAGTATTTGATTGTAAAATTATTAGAGCATTTTCCCAGGTCAATAAAAAATTATAAAATCCTTCGATAAATCCATGATTTATTGCATTTAATGGCATATCCTTACTTTTATAATCCCATTGGATATTCTCACACAAATGTGATAGGCCCGTCTCATATCGCTCTGCTGTAGCCTTAGACCTATCAATTCCCTCCCTTTCATAGAATTTCTTGTTGCAATCAGCAAACAGTTCCAGTATCCCGGAGCTTACTCTTGAATTTTCCTGCAAATAATCCTTGATATTTCGAGCCGAGACTGGAATCCCTTGCCTGTCCAGCTCCATTTCTGCATCAAAGACTTCTAATTCTTTTTTCTTTAAATACTCATTGAGTCGATCCGCCTCTCGGCTGTAATCCTTGGGTTTTCCTTTGTCCTGGTCCCAACTATCGGGATGAATGGTCCGGTTGGCTGTAAGTTTTTCACGCTCACCGTTTACGGTAATACGCCACAGAATTGTAACTTCCCCATTTTTGAGGGTTCGGCCTCGTCTGATTACAAACGAAACACGATTTGTTGGTCTTTTCATTTTACCACCTGTTTTTAGTTTATGTAAAGGTACATTTCAATCACTTTTAATCCAAGAGCAAAGTACAGCAGATGAGCGCATTACATACGAGTAGGTGGTTATTTTGCTTTTTTAAAATAACCACCGGCTAAACCACCACAAAGGTGCGTTCAGATGGCTATTTTTGCGTAGGTGGCAGGTGGGTCGAAAAGGTTAATGTCCTTGGATGCAGTCAGTTGACTTTTTTTGCTTACAAAACAAGCGGAGAAAGAGGGATTCGAACCCCCGGTGCACCGAGGCGCACAACGGTTTTCGAGACCGCCCCGTTCGACCACTCCGGCATTTCTCCAGCCACAAAAATATCAATTTTAATGTAGAATTTTTCATCAGTGCAATATTTAAAATGTTTGTTCCATTATCATTATGAATAGCCTCCCTTTCTTCCTCCTTTCGACGCAACCGCTTGCCTCGCCTGTGCATCATTAAAAGTGATAGG
Source organism: Bacteroidota bacterium (assembly GCA_030592205.1). Taxonomy (GTDB): domain Bacteria; phylum Bacteroidota; class Bacteroidia; order Bacteroidales; family UBA12481; genus JAUVKA01. The sequence continues at coordinate 4,018 of JAUVKA010000158.1, forward strand.
TTACCATATAAATAAATCGTAAATTCGTTAGAAAGCCGAATACTATTCAAAAATCATACAGCATGAAGAATTTTACCCCTTTACCTTTACTTGTTTCCTTCCTTTTCCTGCCGGTATATGGACAGCTGGGTGAAATGGAACCCGATCACATAAAAAATCTGAAAGCACACTATGACCTGCCTGCACCCGGAGAGCTGGCATGGGAACGAGAGCCTGTACGCCTGAAATCCTTACCGGCGACGAATCTGCCCCTGTTTATGGTATCCGGCCAGTGGGAATACACTCTCATGCACGGAGGATATTTTACCCTGGGAACACGGGAGGGCATGGATGAAGGAATTATCGATGACTACTGCCAGGTTACTTTCGGTCACCCCTATGCTGTTTCATCATTTGCGTATCCGGTTGTCGATGGAAAAGCTTATGGTCCATCCGACTTTCAGATCAACCAGTCAGCCAGCCTCCGTATTTCCGGAGATACCATCCAGCATCAGCAGATGCTGGGAGGAATACAGGCTACGACAAGAATATATACGAATCAGGATGATGACCTCATCTACACCTACCGTTTAATCAATACAGACAATGTGGATCATATTGTAGGCGCCGGCCTCCTCTTCGACGTGGCCCTCGGGAGATGGGGAGACGGATATGTCAGGCTTATCGACAGCATGGTCCATCATGCACAAAACATTCCATTAATAAATAATGAGATCTGGCTCCGGGAAAGGGACCGCCCTCCCGAGGGCATCGGTGTCATTTTAGAATTCTATGATTTTACCACTCCCGATGGGGTAAAGATTGGTAACTGGCATGATGAATTTGCCGGCAGGGAAAGTACGGGTCGGATTTATGATCTCGCCCTGCATGCCAACTGGAACACCCTGGTATTGTCACCCGGTGATACCCTTCTGAACGGATTTGCCATGGTTTCCAGCCCGCCCGACCACCTCGATGAATCATTTCTGCGCTGGAACCTTCCGCAATCCTTCACCCTCGAGAACAATATGCTTTTCCCGAGACAGCTCGAGACCCATGTAGAGATCGTGAATGATCACATGAGGTATAACAACCTGACTCTCAAAATTCCGGAGACCGATTTCACCTTCCCCTGGGAATCTCCCACTACCTTTACCAACATTGAAGATACGGGAAGGGTTTACCAGACTGCCAGGGTCCTGATCCCGGAGATCTACGACACGACGCTAATCCCTGTAACCCTGCAGTTGTGGAACGGGAATGAAATCGTTGATGAGCTTGAGCGCTGGGTATTTATCCCGGCGACAGTTTTTTCGAATGAGGGACTGGATGTTCATATCGACACCGCCTTCTCTAATTACGGGAAAGTCAACCTGAGCTTCAAAGTACAGAAGACAGAAACGGGGCAGCTGGTCAACAGGCTGCATAAAAGCAATGTCTTCCTGTACACCAATGACGATAAGGTGGGGGATTTTGATATGATGAGGGATACTACCGGGGGATTGAACAACACCGATATTGTGTTTGTGCTCGATGTCACCGGAAGCATGGGGAACGAGATTGCTGCCGTGCGCGAAAACATCATCGAATTTGCCGACAGTCTTTCCTACCGGGGAATAGATTATCGTCTGGGCATGGTCACCTTCCTTGATATCATCGAAAACGTATATGACTTTACAGAGGATGTGCAGGAATTCCAGATGCATGTGAGTGAGCAGTATGCACATGGCGGAGGTGACCGGGCTGAAAACTCACTGGATGCTCTGGCTACTGCGTGTCAGCTGAATTTCAGAGACGATGCCGTACGCATTTTTATCTGGATCACGGATGCCGACTTCCATATCAATAATCACATCACCCAGGAAACCAAGGAGTCCGTGATCAACCAGCTGCTGGCCAAGGGGGCTCAGGTATTCTGTATTGCGGATCCTCGATTTCAGACAGATTTTTACGACCAGATCGTCATGAGCACCGGCGGAAGTTTTTATGATATCAATGGGAATTTCAGGGACATTCTGCTTGATGTAACCAGGTTGCATCAGAGTACCAATTATCTCCTTTCGTTTGTGCCGGATGCACCGCCGGGAGCCAGTGATGAGATTAAAGTTGAGGTTCATTATGGTGGTCTTGGAGGTGCAGATTCAATTCTGTTCAGTTTCGTTACCCAACCACAGAAATCACAAAAATCGGAGGTGGAGGTCCTGCCCAATCCCGTCACCTCTGAAACTCGCCTTCAGGTGACACTGCCAGAGCCATGCGATTTGTTCATCAGTATTTACGATATTGAAGGCAGGAGCCTGGCCACACGTTTAGTCCGGGGTGCTCCTGGAAATTTCGAACTACGTTTCTCAGAAATTATCGAAATTGAGAAACTGCAGGCAAACAAGATCTATCTCCTACAGGTTCGAATGCTCTCTCCGCCAGGGGAAATCCATACCTATAAAATTATCACATCTGCTAACCATTAATAATCATCAGCCATGAGATATATAGCATTATTCATTTTGTTATTCATCGAGATCAGCCTGTTCGCTGACGGGTTGATGGTTCCGGTACAGGAAGAATATCCCTATGACATCCTTAAAAATAAAATTACATCTGTTCAGGTTGACATTCACGACCTGATCGGTGAAACAACAGTCTACCAGGTTTTCCAGAGTGAATGGAGTGATACGGTAGATGCCGTCTTTGCCTTCCCCCTGCCACAAGGGGCCCGCGCCACCAGGTTACAATACTCCGTTGGAGATACCATGGTGGATGCCGTGCTGAAAGTAAAGCAGCAAAGTACCACACCTGGTACCGGAGAAGGAGGCATCGTGGCAAAGATCAATAAGTATATGGGAAGCAACGTGATCAAGCTGACCCTTACCGGAATTGAACCCTATGGGATCAAAGCCGTACAGCTAACGTACATCTCATCCCTGATCCAGTATGATGGTCAGTATGAATATACATTTCCGCTGGATACCAGGGATTTCGTCAATCAACCCCTGGATTTTCTGAGCCTGGATCTGAAGGTTCATTCCTCGGACCGGATTACCTCATTCGGACTCACATCTCATCCGGATTTCCAGACCATTGAATCTTCCAACAATGCGATTCATATTTCCCTGCTCGAATCCAAGGCTTATACTAATTCAGATATTGTGTTTGGTTATTCGGTGGACTCAGACTCATTACAAGTCACTTTATTCACATGGAATCCTGATTCCACGGATGGATATTTTACCCTCATCGGGCACCCGCAGAAAGAAGCAGCAGATACCGCACTACCCTCCCATGTTCTGTTTTTACTGTGTAATTCCAATACCATGCTTGGAAACAAACTGAACCAGAGCAAGCGCGCTATAGAAATGGCACTGGACCGGCTGGATGCCAACGATCATTTCCAGGTGCTGGTCTACAACTCTTCCGTGGAAGCGTTGAATGCTGGATTTATGCCGGCCAGTACGGTCAATATCGCCAGTACCAAATCAAAACTGGAATCCATTGGAACCGCCTCAGGAAACAGGCTGGATATAGGATTACAGCAGGCACTTGCGGCAATCCCGCCCGAAGCGGTGCTTTCCTCGATCGTGGCTTTCAGTGATGGAAAAAGTCCGGGAGATCCCAAGCAGATTGAAGCTTCCAATGAACACCAGACCGGGATCCATTTTATTGCCATCGGTGAAGAGGTGAACCGGTTCATGCTGGAAGCTATCGCATCCGGAAATTATGGATCGGTGGCCTATCTGAGAGAAGACGACCTGCTGGCTGAGGAGATGATGAAAACAATTAAGCGGATCAGCCAACCCATACTGAAGAATATCGATTTTACATTTGATGACCCTGGAGTTTACGCTATGTATCCGGTAAAATTTCCGGCTGTTTATGCAGGAACCGATTTCCTTGTGACCGGACGTTATACTACTGCTGGTTCAGCAACAATAATAATCAAGGGCCTGGATCACCAGGGTTTGAACCAGTTCAGCTTTCCAGTGCTCTTTACCGATAATTTTGAGCTGTCCCGTCAGATATGGGCAAAAGCGGCCATTGATCATTTAGAGGCCCTTATCATGATAGAAGGGGAATCAGATTCACTGAAAAATGAACTCTTTGACCTGAGCCTCGATCACAATATCAGGTGCCGGTATACTGCATTTGAAGAGGATGATTATTATTCAGATTACTTCAGGATGACGCATGGTGATCCCGGTACGGAAGACCTTGTTGAAATTCATAAATTAAACAGGGAGCCTGAGACATCCAATGCCTTCATCAGGAACTACCCCAATCCATTCACGGCATATACCAC
>JAUVKA010000016.1 GCA_030592205.1 Bacteroidota bacterium
TACTATCTCTATTTCTTATTTTTGGTGGTCATTAGTTAATGGAAACCGCCGTGGTACGATGAGTATGCCCGGTGGTGTGGGGGGACAGCGGCGTGAGCCGCTTCCTACCCGATTAGCAAACAAGATCCCAATTAGATTTTTTTACCCCGTAGGGGTTATACAATTTTATTTTGTTAATCCCCTACGGGGAATCAAATAATTAATTGTATTGTATTACAATTATATAACCGCTACGCGGTATTATGTTAAGACAATTTGAATCACCTGAACACCTGAATAACCTGAATGTATGAATCATACACAATATTGCGAACAACGACAAAGATGGTGTGTGTCATCCCCAAAGGTGGGGATCGATAGGCGTCCTTTAGGAGCAATGTTAAAGAATCAGGGCTTCTTCCTAAAATAGATTCGATTTTCCTCGCCTTTGATCAGTCGGCCGATATTCTTCCTGTGGGTAAAAAGAATCACTGATGTTAAAAGAAATGAAAAAACGAGTAATGAGATGTTTTGCCCGGGATACCAAAGCAGTACCCAGATAGGAAAGCTCAAACTGGCGGCAATTGACCCGAGACTGACATAGCGACTGGTAAAGAGGAGTATCAGGAAAACTACCACAGCAAGCGAGGCACCCAAAGGGAATAAGCCCAGAAGTAAGCCTAATCCTGTAGCAACACCTTTACCCCCACGGAATTGGGCCAGAACTGGAAATATATGACCAACAAGGGCGAGCAAGCCAAAAAGGATTGGGAATAACTGTTCTGTGAAATCTGTTAACAGGTCCTTGGGAAAGAACCTGAAAATAAATACAGCAAAAAACCCTTTTGCGATGTCAAGTATTAAGACAGGAATCCCTGCCTTAATACCAAGTATTCGCAAGGCGTTAGTAAAACCGGCATTATTGCTGCCGTGATCTCTCACATCAATTTTGTAAAAGAACTTTCCAATCCATACAGCTGTAGGAATGGAGCCTAGTATATAGGCCAAAAAGAACAATAAAATCGCCAGGAATATCTCCATTTGCAAAAATTGAATTAATTCAAAGTAATGTAAAAGATGTGAAAAGAAAAAATGACCGCCTAAACAGACAGTCATTTTTTCTTGTCTTACATGCTTTATTACAGCGCTTTAGCAGCAGCTTGTGCAGCAGCCAAACGAGCGATAGGAACCCTGAATGGAGAACAACTAACGTAATCCATTCCTACTCTGTGACAAAATTCAACCGAACTAGGTTCTCCACCATGCTCACCACAAATTCCAATTTTAAGATTAGGCTTAGTTTTCCGTCCTCTTTCAGTAGCCATTTGTACCAGCTGTCCAACACCTTCCTGGTCCAGAACCTGGAAAGGATCATCTTTCAATAAGCCTTTTTCAACATAGATTGGCAGAAATTTACCGGCATCATCGCGTGAATAACCGAATGCCATCTGAGTAAGGTCATTTGTGCCAAATGAGAAGAATTCAGCAGATTCAGCAATCTTATCTGCAACAAGTGCGGCACGAGGAATCTCAATCATTGTTCCAACAAGATAATCGATCTTTTCACCTCTTTCCGCAAAAACCTTATTGATCGTACTTCTTACAATGTCTTCCTGCATTTTCATTTCACCATAAGTACCGGTTCGTGGTACCATTATCTCAGGCATCGCTTTGATGCCTTTTTTCTGAAGATTCAAGGCGGCCTCAATTATAGCTCTTGCCTGCATTTCTGTAATTTCAGGATAGGTATTACCAAGGCGACATCCACGGTGACCCAGCATAGGGTTGAATTCATGAAGTGAATCAACTTTATCTTTCACATCCTGAACTGTTATTCCCATTTGCTCAGCCATTTCCTTTTGGTTCTCTTCCTCATGAGGAATAAACTCATGCAAAGGTGGATCTAATAATCTAACTGTAACAGGGAGGTCTTGCATAGCTTCAAAAATACCTTCGAAATCTTCCCTTTGAATAGGCAATAACTTGTTCAGAGCTGCTCTACGACCGGCTTCATCTTCGGCAAGGATCATTTCCCTAACGGCAATAATCCTGTCGCCTTCAAAAAACATGTGCTCGGTACGGGTTAATCCAATACCTATTGCTCCAAAACTACGTGCAATCTGTGAATCATGAGGTGTATCAGCATTTGTTCTAACCTTCATGGTTGAGAACTTATCAGCCAGATCCATCAGCTTACCAAAGTCTCCGCTTAACTCAGGATTAATAGTTTTAATCTTTCCTTCGTATACATTACCTGTGGTTCCATTAAGGGAAATCCAATCACCCTCTTTGTATGTTTTACTACCGGTTTTAAGAGTTTTTTCCTTATAATTTATTTTTACATCACCGGCACCGGAAATACAGCATTTGCCCATTCCACGTGCAACAACAGCCGCGTGTGAAGTCATTCCGCCGCGAGCAGTGAGAATACCATTGGCAACATTCATACCCTTCAGGTCTTCCGGAGAAGTTTCGATACGGACAAGAACAACTTCTTTTCCTTCATCAGCCCAAACTTCGGCATCATCTGCATGAAATACAATCTGTCCGGTTGCTGCACCTGGAGAAGCAGGAAGCCCTTTGCCAATTACTGCGGATGCAGAAAGAGCTTCTTCATCAAAAACGGGGTGAAGCAACTCGTCCAGCTTGTTAGGCTCATTTCTCAGTAGAGCTTCTTTTTCACTTAATGTACCATCATTCAACATATCCATAGAGATCTTAACCATGGCAGCACCGGTGCGTTTTCCATTACGGGTTTGAAGTAACCATAGCTTTCCATCCTGTATGGTGAATTCAAGATCCTGCATATCAGAATAATGATCTTCCAGTTTTTGCTGTATAGAATTCAGTTCTGCATATATTTCAGGCATTGACTCCTCCAGTGATGGGAAATTAGCAGCGCGGTCCTCTTCAGTAACGTTGGCCAACTTAGCCCAACGCTTGGATCCTTCCAAAGTGATTTGCAGTGGAGTGCGAATACCGGCAACAACATCTTCACCTTGTGCATCAATAAGATATTCACCATTAAAAATGTCTTCTCCTGTACCTGCATCACGGGTAAAAGCAACTCCGGTACCGGAATTCTGACCCATATTACCGAAAACCATGGCCTGAACATTTACCGCTGTTCCCCATTCGTCAGGGATACGATTTAATTGACGGTAATAAATAGCTCTTTCAGTATTCCAACTGTTAAAAACAGCTATAACTGAACCCCATAACTGCTCCCAGGGATCAGTTGGGAAATCCATGCCTGTTTTAGCTTTAACAGCAGCCTTGAATTTGCTTACCATATCCTTCAGGTCATCAACAGATAATTCAGTATCATCTTTAACTCCTTTGGCTTTCTTAATCTCTTCGATTATCGCCTCAAAAGCATCTATGTCTTCTTTTGACTCAGGCTTAAGGCCCATAACCACATCTCCGTACAGCTGAACAAAACGCCGGTAGGAATCCCATGCTAAACGCTCGTTACCGGTTAACTTAATAATACCGGCAACGGCATCATCGTTCAATCCCAGGTTTAGTACTGTATCCATCATCCCTGGCATAGAAGCACGCGCTCCGGAACGTACAGAAAGAAGACACGGATTCTCATTGCTTCCAAACAGGGTTCCTGTAATGCTTTCAACCTTATGAACAGCTGCTTCTACTTCTTCTTTGAGTAATTCAACAACCTGATCTTTACCAAGCTTGTTGTATTCAGCACATACATCTGTAGTAATAGTGAAACCCGGAGGTACCGGTACCCCAATTAAATTCATTTCAGCCAGATTGGCTCCTTTTCCTCCCAAGAGGTTTTTCATGTCAGTGCGACCTTCAGCTTCTTTATTACCGAAAGTATATACACGTTTGACCTTTGACATAATGGTGTTTTTTAATGTTAGAATAAATGTGTTACAGACTATTTTTTCAAGCACAAAAATAGCTTAAAATTGTTTAAAATGCTAATTAAGATAAGGCACTGAAACTCAATACAATACGAAGAGTATTTAAGCATTTGAACGAGGATGGAAGCGGATGATAGTATCTACTAAAAATTCCCTGTTAAGGTGGGTGTATATTTCGGTTGTAAGAATGGATTCATGTCCAAGTAATTCCTGAACCGCACGTAAATCAGCTCCTCCTTCAACAAGGTGGGATGCAAAGGAATGTCGAAATGTATGTGGACTGATAGATTTCTTAATATTAGCATTTTCAGCACAACTCTTAACGATGTTAAATATCATAACACGTGATAAATGCTTGCCAAAACGGTTTAAGAATACAAAATCTTCATATCCATCCTGTATCTTTCCTTTCAATCTATATAAGGAGATGTAGGTTTTAATCGAATTCAAGGCATGAGAACCCAAAGGAACCAAACGCTCTTTATTCCCTTTGCCTATAATTCGTAAATATTGGTACTTGAAATTGATATTAGAGATTAACAATCCGGTGAGCTCAGAAACACGCAGGCCACAACCATATAATATTTCAATAATTGCTTTATTACGGTATCCATAATCATGGCTAAGATCTATAGCCGAAATTATTTGTTCAATTTCTAAAGCTGTCAGGATATCAGGAAGTTTTCTTCCGCTTTGGGGAGTTTCCAGAAGGCTGGCAGGATTTTTTTCGACAATACCCTCAAGTTTTAGAAACTTATAAAAGCCGCGAATACTTGATACAACACGGGCCTGGGAAACGGCACTTAAACCTGATTCTGAAATCCATTGTACAAATTTCCTAAGTTCCTCCAAACTGCAATCAGCTGGAGTAAGGCCAGGATATTTCATTTCCAGGAATTGAAAAAACTTGCTGAGATCACTCAGGTAAGCATCCTGGGAATTTACAGAGAGGGATTTTTCCAGACGAATGAAAATGCTATAATCCCTTATATATTTGTCTTGCCAACTCATTCAATCGATTTGCATGTAAAATAACTATTTGCTGACAGCTTTTATTATTTTTGTAAAAACAAAACTATGAAAATACTCATAATCAACGGGCCTAATCTTAACATACTGGGATCCAGAGAGGTGGATGTATATGGTGAAAAAAGTTTTGAAGGCTATCTGCCCATTCTAAAAAATCTTTTTACTGATTTGAGTATTGAGTATTTTCAATCGAACTGGGAGGGGGAGATAATTGACAAGCTTCATGATGCTGATAAAAATTATTCCGGGGTGGTTCTTAATGCTGCTGCATATACCCATACCTCTGTTGCTATTGCTGATGCTGTAAAAGCTATATCTATTCCAGTGGTTGAGGTTCATATCAGCAATATCCTTCAGCGGGAAGATTTTCGACATAAATCTCTTATCAGTCCAAATTGTATTGGCAGTATTATGGGTTTTGGCCTTTATTCCTATAGGCTTGGCGTGGAAAGTCTAAGAATTGTTAAGGAGAATTAAAAGATTTATTATTGAATTTTCAGAGTACCCTCTTATGAAACACACTAAAATAGTAGCTACCATTTCCGACCAGCGTTGTGATGTTGGTTTTATCAAGGAGTTGTATAATGCAGGTATGAATGTGGTCCGTATCAATACTGCCCACCAATCTATTGAAGGATCTAAAGTTGTGATCAATAACATCCGTCAGGTTTCAGATAAAATTGCCGTTTTAATTGACACCAAAGGGCCGGAAATTCGCACAACTGTTTGTCGGGACCCAATCGCTATTGCAACAGGAGATATTATTAGAATTAAAGGAGATCCAGACAGGCCAACGATACCAGGGCTGATACACCTTAATTATAAAGGATTTGTATCGGATTTAGCCCTTGATGACCAAATTCTGATTGACGATGGAGATATAGCCCTGTTGGTTATTGAAAAAACGGAGGACGAATTAATTTGTCGGGCCTTAAATTCATGCATTCTTAAAAGCCGAAAAAGTGTTAACGTACCAGGTGTTAATATCAATTTGCCATCTCTTAGTGAAAAAGACAAAAAATATATTCAATTTGCAATTGAGGAAGACATTGAATTTATAGCTCACTCTTTTGTGAGGAGAAAGGAGGATGTCCTGGCCATTAAACAAATACTGGCACTTCATCAATCCAAAATTAAGATCATTGCAAAAATTGAAAACCAGGAAGGCGTTGATAATATTGAGGAGATTCTCGATCATGTTTATGGAGTGATGGTTGCCAGAGGTGATTTGGGTGTTGAAATCCCGTATGAAAAAATTCCGGGGGTACAGCAAAAATTGATTTTGGCCTGTATAAGAAGGAAACGACCGGTTATTATTGCAACACAAATGTTACACAGTATGATTGAGCATCCCAGACCAACTCGTGCGGAAATTTCTGATGTGGCAAATGCCGTGTATAGACGAACCGATGCACTTATGCTTAGCGGGGAAACTGCTTTTGGCCTGTATCCGATTGAGGCAGTCCAAACTATGACAAAAGTGGCTCTTGAGGTTGAAGCCTCAAGGCCCATTACCGACATCAAGATCTCTTCAATTGATAATGAAATAGCGGCTTTTTTAGCTAATGCTGCAGTAGAGGCCTCTAATGACCTGGATACAAAAGCCGTAATTGTAGATACTCAGACTGGTCGCACAGCCAGATATTTGGCGGCTTTCAGAAATAACAGACCGGTCTATGCTGCTTGTTATTCTAAGCGAGCAGTTAAGGAATTAGCTTTGTCTTATGGCGTTACTGCTTTTTATATGGAGCCACGTAAGAAGACAGATGCATTTAAACGTTCGGTTGTAAGGTATTTGTCTGAAGTTGAGGGGATTGAAATGGATGATAGAATACTTCTGGTAGGCGGAAGCTACGGTCCCCGGCGGGGAGCTTCTTTTTTGGAAATCAGCCTGGTCCAAGATTTGTTAGGTCACAAATAACTTGGCGAGTTTCTGATTTTTTTACCAAGTTCGCTGATTTTATTCCTGAATTTATCTTCATCAACTGTGAGTATCTTGTGATTCTCCATGATTATTTTTCCATTCACTATGGTACTTGATACATCACCTGCTTGCATTGAATATACGATAGATGAGTAGGGATTATAGAGGGGTTGCCAATGGGCTTGATCAGTGTTAATGATCATCAGATCTGCAAGTTTCCCGGTTTCAAGAGTCCCCAGGCAGTCATCCAATCCGTAGATCCTGGCATTATTTAATATGGCCATTCTTATAGCTTGCTTTGCAGTAATGATAGTTGGATCAAAATGCTGCATTTTATGGAGCCTTGCGGTAAGTTGCATATCCAGTAATAGGCATTGGTTGTTATTACTAGCTGCTCCATCTGTTCCAATACCAATGAGAATTCCACTATTTTGAAGCTTAGGAACCGGGCACACACCTGATCCTAATTTCATATTGCTCTTGGTAATGGTAACAACACCAACCTGGTATTCATTTAATAAAGAAATATCCTCATCTGATAAATGATTACAGTGATAAGCTACTGACCTGCCCTGAAAAAAACCCAGATCAGCAAGTAACTTAGTGGACGATTTACCATACTTTTCTTTTACTTCAACATCTTCCGTAGCAGTTTCTGCAAGGTGTATAGTAGCCGGAATATTCAACTTGCGAGATAGTTCTCCTATAGCTTTTAAAACTTCAGGTGAACAAGTATATGGAGAATGTGCAGGAAGAGATAAGCTTACCAATGGATGGTTTTGGTAGAGATTATATAGGTGCTCAGTATATTCTAATCCTTTTGAAGGAGATTTTTTATTGGGAGTAGGGAAGTCCAGGATTCCCTCTCCAACCATAACCCGGATGCCTAGCTCTTCGCATGCACGCACTACTTGCTCCTGAAAAAAATACATATCCACAAAGATTCCTGTCCCGCAACGAATCATCTCAAGGGCGGAAACCATAGATCCCAAATAAACATTTTCAGCGCTTACGTATTTGGCTTCAGCGGGCCAAATATGATCCTTAAGCCAACTATCCAGCGGAAGATCATTCCCAATTCCCCTGAAAATCGACATTGCAGCATGGGTATGGCCATTGAAAAATGTGGGCATGATAATACCTCCCTTAGCATCAATAATCCTGTCGGCCTGATACACCTTATGATCCATTTCCAGTCCAACATATTCCAGCTGCTTACCACGGATAAGAATCAGTCCGTTGGGGAACTCTGTCCAATTCTTATCAAGGGTGAGTACATATCCGTTACGAATGGCCAGATCATACCTATTGTTCAGATTAACAGGACCTTTATTCATTAATTCCCCCTCCCTGAACTCCTGACATTAAACCAGGAAATGAATGCTTAAGCTTCTTCCCAAACTTCCTGGCCTCACTCAGAATCATTTCTTCATTTAAAGTCAGAATTTTTCTTTCCTCCATTAATACTTGTCCGTTTACTACAAGAGTCATGATATCATGATTATGCATGCTGTTAACTATAGAAATAACCGGATCTATAACCGGTTGGTTATGAATAGAGCTCAGGTCAATAATCTGAAAATCTGCCTTAAATCCCTTTTTCAGCAGGCCCAATGAATTCATCCTGTATATCTCTGCACCATTTAGAGTAGCCATTTCCAATAGTTTTGCAGCCGTAAGAATACCTGGATCATGATTAATCCCTTTATGAATAAGATAGGCAGTTTGTAATTCCCTAAGCATACTTAATTGGTTATTACTGGCAGCACTATCAGTGCCTAATCCTACCTTAACTCCTTTGGATAATAATTGGGGGACTGGACATGCACCTGATCCCAAAGCCATGTTACTGTGTGGGTTATGGATTACAGGAACATTATATTTGGCCAGGATTTTAATGTCCTTTTGATCCAAATGTACGCCGTGAATTAAAATGAAATGATCCTCAAAAACTCCGGTGCGCTCAAGAAGTTCAATCGGACTAATACCATAATTTGATCTGATGGATTCAACTTCTTGTCGGGTTTCACAGACATGACTGCATACAGGAATGTTCCATTTTCTTGCAATTTCTCCTGTTTTCGCATAAAGTTCAGGGGAACAGCTAAATGGAGCATGAGGAGTAAGATAGATTGATATCAATTCATTGTCTGCATACACACTATGCATTTTTGCAGAATACTCAAATGTGTCATCGGAAGTTTTTGCTGATGGAGTAGATTCATCAAATAATCCTTCACCCAAAAAGCCTCTAAGTCCAGCTTCTGTAATTGCCTTTCCAATAGCCATTGAATGGAAATCCATATTAGCCAGCATACCGGTTCCGTTCCTGATCATTTCCACAAGAGACAAAAGTGCTCCCAGGTAAACATTTTCAGGAATGCAATATGATTTTTCCAATGGCCAAATTACTTTCTGTAACCAATCATGCAGATGCAGATCCGTACCGAGGCCCCTGTATAGAGATAAGCTTAAATGAGTATGCTGATTAAAGAAGGGAGGCAGAATAAATCGACCATCAGCATTGATAGTTTTTCTTGCATGGTAATGTGGAGAATCTTTTCGTGAGCCTATAAACTCAATTCTACCAGAGTTGACCAGAAGAACTCCATTCTCAATAAGTGGCACATTAGAATCCATAGTTAGGAAACTACCACCTTCTACCGCAATGTCGTATGTTTGAAAAGTATTCTCCAATTATAAATTGTCTTGATTAAACAAAGGTGGTCTTTTAAAATGGTAAACGTTCAAAAATCAAAATTAGAGAAATACCCAAACCAGCACCCGAAATAACCAGGTTCCATTCCCGCGACTTGGCTTTCAAGCCGTTAATAATGATAATGCCAGCCAGGATAAATCCACTCACAATTAAAATTTGTCCTAGTTCAATACCCAGGTTAAAAGAAAACAACGGGCCAATCAGATTGCTTTCATCACTTAAGAGTGCTCTAAGATAATTCGAAAATCCCATACCATGGATCAGGCCGAAAAATAAAGCCAATGCGTATTTATATTTATGATGTCCGATTGAATAGGATTCTTTGCGCTGCAAAATATTTCCAATAGCCGTTAGAAGAATTGTTACAGGTATTAAAAATTCTATCAAGTTTCCTGAGATTCTGACCAGATCCAGAGTAGCTAATAAAAGAGAGGCAGAATGTCCTATTGTAAATGCAGTTATTAAAATCAGAATTTTCTTCCAATGTTTTAACTGGTATACTGCGCAAAGTACCACAATAAATAAAATATGGTCATATCCCTTGAAATCAGCAATATGTTGTAATCCTAAAGTGAAATAAAGTTGAAATGTGCTCATATAAATCTAATCTGGCTTTAAAAGTATTAAATTTGTTCTTAATCAGGTTATAATGGCTCTTGGGATTAATTGGATTTTTTGCTTTTTATTTATTCTAACAAGCCATCCCCTGCATATGTCATTTACGAATATCGAATACAGTGCTTCCAAACAAAAGTGGGAGGTTTCTGTAAAACTTTTTAAAGATGATTTTGCAGTGGAGATGCTCAGGATATATGGAGTGAAGTTAAATATAGAAAATGAGGATGAAGATCAGGAAAAATCAGCCTATTTTCATCGATTTATTTCTGACCATTTTATGTTGAAGATTAATGAAGATACAATCGGGATAGATTGCTGGGAATTTGAAGGAAAGAAACTAAATTTCGAAGCTATATGGCTGAATTATTCCTTTGAATTTCAAGATCAACCCAAGGATATCGAGATAAAAAATACGCTTATGTTCGGTCTTTTTCAGGATCAAAAAAACTTATTAATATTTAAATATAAAGACAAACAGAAAGCTTATCAGTTTAGGCGAAATAAGCCGCAAATTCATTTTGTTATTGAATGATATTGGAGCGATTTTTGTTAGTTTGGCAGGCAATGCAAAAAGCAATTACACATATTAGAGTTATTTTTCTAGCCGCAATAGTATTGCTGTTGTTAAATTCCGAAGCACTTGCAACTCATAATCGTGCCGGCGAGATCACCTACCAACAAATAGGAGAACTGTCATACAGAATTATTGTAATAACCTATACGGCAACAGGGCCAGGGCCTGTGGCCGACAGACCGGAATTAAGGGTAATTTTTGGGGATGGAACCATGGCAGATGTTCCGCGAATCGAAGAAGTGTTTCTTCCTGATTATTACAAGAGAAATAAATATGTATGGGAGCACACTTACCCGGGACCTGGAGCTTACCAAATAGTTGTAGAAGACCCGAACAGGAACGAGGGGGTAAGGAATATTCCGAATTCAGTTAATACGGTTTTTTCCATCAAAACCATTATGATAATTAACCCGCAAATTGGCTACAATAATACACCGGTATTATTGAATCCTCCTATCGATAAGGCTGCTCTGGGATATACATTCATACATAACCCTGCTGCCTTTGATCCAGACGGCGACAGTTTATCTTATAAGCTGGCAATATGCACTTCAGAGGCTGGGAGAGAGATAGAGGGATATACTTTTCCTCCCTTCACAGATTCTCTTGTCGTTGATGAAATAAGCGGAGATTTGATCTGGGCAGCTCCTGCGGATACTGGAAAGTACAATGTGGCCATGACCATCGAAGAATGGAGAAATGGGGTAATGATTGGCAAGATACAAAGGGATATGCAGATCGAAGTTTACACCACTGACAATCAACCGCCTGTTATAGAGCCGCTTGAAAAGGTTTGTATTATTGCAGGTGAGTTTTACAAACAAGAGATAACTGCATATGATCCTAATGCGGATTCCATCAATCTTTCAGCAAGTGGCGGGCCGTTTAGTTTTGCTACAGATTCTGCAACATTTCGGCAGGTTCTGTCTGTGCCTGGCACTGCAAAGGCATATTTTGAATGGCAAACCAGTTGCGAAATGGTAAGAAAACAACCTTATCTGGTAATCATCAAAGCCAAGGATTTGAATTCTGATATCAGCCTGGTCGATAGTAAAAATCTGGAATTGTATATTAATGCACCAGGGCCAACAGCTTTGGAATTATCCCCGGGTTCATCTTCAATGGAGCTGAATTGGCAGGTTTGCTCCTGCGACAATATTAAAGGCTATAGAATCTACAGGCGAACGGGATCAGTGGCATTTGACCCCGGACCCTGTGATACAGGAATTCCTGATGATCTGGGATATGAATTGATTAGTGAGATTGAAGGGCATGCTGTAAATACTTTTCTGGATACAAATAATAATCTTGGTTTGGATCAGACGACTAATTATTGTTACCGTGTGATTGGATATTATAGTGATGGTGCTGAGACCTTTACATCAAATGAAGCATGTGCTGAATTGGTAAAAGGATTCCCATTTATTACAAAGGTAAGTATTGATAAGACTCATAACACAAAAGGTGAAATCTCTCTCGCATGGCTGGCCCCCACAACGCAAGACCTGGTGAACACTAATGGACCATATACTTTCTTTATATATCGTTCTGAGGGCCAGCATGGACAAGATCCCATACTTATAGATTCTCTCTCAGGACTGGATAAGACCAATTACCTTGATAAGGGAATTAATACTTTGGAAAAATCCTGGTCGTACCAGGTGCAATTGATGAATACTGAACCAGGAAACAGGTTTCCAATTGAGACTGCCCAATTGGCTTCCAGTCTGTTCCTGAATATCGATCCACATCATGAGGCATTACGACTAAATTTTTCGAAAAATGTCCCATGGCAGAATCTCGAATATATTCTGTACAAAGGCAGCGAATCACAGCTTGATTCGATTGGGCGGACAGAGCACTTGACCTACCTGGATCAGGGCTTAGAGGATGGAGAAAGGTATTGTTACCAGGTTAAGAGTATAGGAGAATACAGTGATACTGGTTATCGACCTATAATAAATTTTTCACAGATAGCCTGTGGAGTGCCGATTGATACTATTCCTCCCTGTCCACCTATCCTGAATGTGCGGAGTAATTGCGACAGTCTGGCCAACATACTGAAATGGAACAATGTGGCTGATTCCTGCGCTTTTGATGCTGCCGGTTACCGCATTTATTTCCGAATTGAGATCGAGGGGGATATGGCGCTTATCGATTCTGTTGCACCGGCTTCAAAAGTGGAATACTGGCACTATCCGGAAAACAGTATGGCCGGCTGCTATGCTGTTACAGCTGTTGATTCTGTTGGCAATGAAAGCATTTTTTCAAATATCGTTTGTGTGGATGATTGTATAAATTATGAACTGCCTAATGTGTTTACACCAAATGGCGACGGGATAAATGATCTGTTCAGGCCTTATCCACATAATTTGGTTGAGAAGATTGATCTGAAGATATATGGGAGATGGGGAAACCTGGTTTATCAAACTAGTGATCCTGATATTAATTGGGATGCTGTGCATATGGATTCAGGGAAAAAAGTCCCGCCAGGTGTGTACTATTATATATGTGATGTGTATGAACGTCGCTTAACAGGGCTTGAACCCAGATATCTGATTGGTTTTGTTCATGTGTTGTATGGTGATGAAAAGTGACAAAAATTGATCTGGATGAGGAATAGAATACATTTATTAATCCTTATCCTCCTGCCATTTCAGCTAATGGGGCAGGAGTCTATTCCTGAATTGCTTAAAATTCAGGCTTTATTCGCTAAGGGTGAATATCAGGAAGTCCTGTCTGATAACTTTATTCCTAAAGGTGTCATTGAAAGACAGCTGTATTATTCGCTTAAAGGTAGTTGTGCTTTTCAACTAAACGAACCAGACGAAGCCATTAAGTTTTTTGAGCAGGCTGAACTAATAAATAGGGGATCAGCTGCATTGGAACTGGCTCACTGTTACATCAGGAAAGATGATAAAACACAAATGTTTAAATATTTGGCTGAACATCTTAATTCACCTTATAAACTGTCGCGCAAAGAGATAATGCTTGACCCAGAGTTTTCAAATTTAGACAGAGATCGTGAGTGGATTCGTTTTTGGTCGAACAATTGGTATGATGAAGTTGATGATCTGATAGCTGAAGCACAATATCAGATTAAGCAAAATGATCTTGATGAAACTTTCTGGCTTGATTTGATTCAGAAATATGATAATCATGCCATTATACTGGCTTTGACTGTACAGTACTATCAATTGAAAGGTGAAGGCAGTAAGGCTGATCGTGCCTTTGATCAGGCCATTAGTATTGATCCGGATAATCTTGAGATTAATATACAATTCGGTGAATACCTGATAGAAAAGAAAGAATATGAAAGTGCAATCCAGGTTTTCAATCGAATGATTTCTCAAAATCCATATGATATCAGTTTATACTTAGGCCGGGTTCTTGCTATTTTCAAATCCGGACAATCAAATCGGGGTATTGATGAAATAAAACGGCTTGAACAGATTGGAATAGATCCGTCCAGCTTGTATTTTCTTCTTGCGAAGGAATTGATCCAGGATAATCCAAAAACTGCCATTGAATACCTTGATCCGGGTTTGTCTGAAAAACCAACAGCAGCAGCTTTCAACCTGAGGGCAGAAGCTTATGAGGCATTGGGTGATTACCAGGAAGCTATTAAAGACCTGGCTATGTCGCTTGATATAAATCCTAAACAAGCTCTTGTTTATTATGATCGGGCTCAGTTAAGATTGAAAACAGGAGATCTTGACGGAGCATGCTACGATTGGCAAAACGCACTGCAACTGGGTCATAGAAAGGCGGCTGATATGCTCCATAAGTATTGTACATAGAAGGCTTGAGGCGTTAGGCTTCAGGCTTAAGGATAAGGCTAAGTAATTAGTGACCAGGTTATAAGGGATCTCCATGTTGGGTTCTTCTTACCAAACTACTTAATACCAATACATATATTTACACCTAAAGCCTTAATTGTAAAGATAAGTAATTAGTTTACAGGGGTATAAGATTAGTGTTAAATTTATAATTAAAAATTTGGACTAAGCTGAAGTGACAATTTTAAAAGTGCTATAGGTGTGTTTTTTAACCTTAATCTCAAATGACTTATAACTCATACTCCTCCTTAAGCCTTAAGCCTTCTTAAGGGGTCTAAACAAAAAGAACAAACCAATCAGAACCACAGGAATACTAAGCCATTGTCCCATGTTTAGTGGAATATCAGCTTCAAATGCAACCTGATTTTCCTTGGTGAATTCTACCAGGAAACGGAAACTAAATACCAGTGTCAAAAATAATCCTGAAAGGCGACCTCGTTTATCCTTAATATCTGTGTTCCAATAAAGATACAGGAGTAAGGCAAAAATGCTTAGATATGCTATAGCCTCATATAGCTGTGAGGGATGTCGCGGCAGATTGTCAGTGCTAACAAAAGTAAAGGCCCATGGCACTTCTGCCGGTTTTCCAATGATTTCAGAATTAACCAGATTTCCAAGTCTTATAAACATGGCTGATAGTGCAGCAGGAACAATCACTCTGTCGCCAACCCACAAGATTGACGATTCTTTTCTGTACTTTCTAGACCATAACCATAATGCCAGGGCTATACCAATAAAACCGCCATGGCTGGCAAGGCCTCCATGCCATATTTTAATGACCTCATCAAGATTTTTCAGGTAGTAATCCAGGTCATAGAAAATAACATGACCTAATCGGGCACCAATAACGGTACCGATTACAACATAAAGAAACAGGCTGTCGACCCAGTCTTTGTTGACTCCTTCGTTTTTGAACATTTTGGTCATAATTATGATACCAAAAACAAAGCCCATAGCGAACAATAATCCGTACCAACGAACTGACATTCTACCTATCTCGAATAAAACGGGATTTACATCCCATATAATACCATTTGCAACTTCCATATCAATATTGAAATTTTCCCAAAGGTATATATTCTGATGGTAGTTGAAAAACTATATCTTTAGCCAAATTAACTTAAACCAGCTATTATGAAGAAGCAACTTACTCTTATTCTTTTTCTTGTAACAATTGTTTTAATAGTTCCCTTTAAAAATAATTCTATAAAAGCCCAGGAAGTTAAGCCTGACCCGGTTGGCTGGCAATTGGGAGGTGTTCTCCCGGCTATTGCTTATGATTCCGACAAAGGATTTCGCTACGGTGCCCTGGCTAATATATATAATTATGGAAATCCCTCCGTATATCCATTTTATAAGCATTCAATTTATGTGGAGTGGTCACATACCACTAAAGGTAGTGACATCAAGCAGTTGAAATATGATACTGAATATCTGATTCCAGGGGTTCGCTTCACAGGATTGGCCAGATTAGAAACCGAAAAAGCCATGGACTTTTATGGTTTTAATGGATATGAATCAATATATAATTCGGATTTTGCGGGTGATAGTGAACTGGAAGATCATAAGTCAAGGATGTATTACAGAATGGGCTTCAGATCCTTACGATTAAAAGCTGATTTTCAGGGTAAGATTATCGGCAAGAAATTACGCTGGTATGGTGGTTTAGCACACTATAATATAAAGGTGTCTTCGGTTGATTTGGAAGCGATGAATGAAGGCAAGGAGCCTGAAGACCAGATACGTGATGTTTTAAGTTTGTATGATGAGTATGTGAGAGATGGGATTATTCCGGCTGATCAGGCTGAGGGTGGGT
This sequence comes from Bacteroidota bacterium, assembly GCA_030592205.1. GTDB lineage: Bacteria > Bacteroidota > Bacteroidia > Bacteroidales > UBA12481 > JAUVKA01. The sequence continues at coordinate 16,389 of JAUVKA010000016.1, forward strand.
ATACGAATCTGATCAAGTTCGGATTAGTTGCAGATACACGCGATAATGAACCGAATCCAAACAGTGGTATCTGGACCGAGATGTGTCTGGTGACTGCTCCTGGATTTATTGGCAATGAAAATGCTTATACTGCCTTTGTTTTGACTCATCGTCAGTATTTCACTCTTGTTCCTAAATATCTGACTTTTGCTTACCGATTGAATTATCAAACTACTTTGTCAGGATCTGCTCCCTGGTATATGTTAACTTTTAAGCCAGATACTTACGTTTCATGGGATGGTCTTGGTGGAAATAAAACTTTACGTGGAATTATGAGGAATCGGGTAGTGGGTGAAGGTGCTGTTCTTGGGAATTTTGAATTACGCTGGAAATTCCTGAATAAAAAAATTGGAGGACGGGAATTGTATTTAGCTCTGTCCCCCTTTATGGATGCAGCTAAAATCACCAAGCAGTATGCCAATCAACCCAATATGTCGGGTGATGATGATGGCTTGCATCTAACCTATGGCGCAGGCATACATATTGCCCTTAATCAAAACTTTATTGTAGCTGTGGATTACGGTTTTGCGAAAGATAAAAGAGATGGTACAAGCGGCCTGTATATTGGACTCGACTTTCTTTTTTAAGAAAATGCTATAACAACAATAAATCAAACCTTAATCACTAATTTCTTATAACTCATACTTATCCTTAAGCCTTAAGCCACAAGCCTTAAGCCTTTAAATTTACCATTCGTCAATGGCTCGGAGGAAGGCCATTTTACAACAGGACTCGTAAATCTTTAATTCCTGGTCCCTTTCAGGTCCGGTAATTTTTCTAATATCAATTCCAATGTCTCTGTGGCTTTCTATCTTTTCTCCGGAATTAAAGAAGCCTTCAAGTGATTTTACAGGTGTTTTATCTGCATCCAAAAGACTAATCCTGCAGCGCATTGTTATGGTTCTCATTTTTACCGGAAGATCTGATTGAGGAGCTTCAGGATTAATAACAGTAATGTCTTTTATTGAAATCCGAAGGAAGTAATCTGCTGTCTCACACGATTTTACAGCTTTCTTGAATGCCATGGTCGGAACACCGTAAGGATTTGCCTTGACTCTTGATAATTCATCACAAGGCATCAGGCTAAGCTGTTTTTTTGCAAGTTCCACTGACACAAATGGTATCATAATCTCATACATCGACTCAAGTGCCCTGGTCTTTCTCTTTGTACCAAATGTTTTCAGGTATTCTTTGGTGCTCATTTCGCCCTGATCATTTTGAATAGTAAAGTCGATTGGGAATTGGTACAGGGCAATCAATTTACCTGATAAATCCTGAGATATACCTGCAAAACACAGTGGAATAATAAGAAATGTAAGAATCAATCGCTTCATGGCTCCTATTTTTTATAAATGTATTAAAGCTTCTCGAGAATTCCTCGAATTAATCCTGGATTACCGATAGAATTTTTGAAGCAAGTATATCTGGTGAAATGGAAAGAAGACATTTGTATTTTGAATCTTTTAGCGTACATGCTTTATTTCCATATACTGAACAGGGTCGGCATGAAATGGCTTCCGGTGCCTGTACAGCATATATGTCAGGTTGATTTAGTGGCCTGAACCCCAGATCAGGATGAGTGGCACCCCATACCGAAATAACAGGAATACCAACCAGATCTGCCAGGTGCATATTTGCAGAATCCATACTCACAAATAGGTCAAGTTCTGAAATGCTTTTTAATTCTTCATTAGGGCTCAGCTTTCCGGCATGAACTGTTACAATGCTTTGACCGAAATCGAAGGAACTCAGCCTATCAGCATCATTTTTGCTCCCGTAAAAATAAAATGCGACATCCATCTTAGACGACAAAAGGGAAATAAGCTCTACCATATTAGCTAAAGACCAGGCTTTTGCTTGATGCCTGGCAAAGGGAGCTAAACCAATATTAATGGCTCTTAATTTCTTCTTAGGTTTTGGTTTTGCCAATGAACTGAACGGAAAGTTTACCAGAGGTGCATCAATACCCGCCAGACTAAAAACATCACTGTATCTTTCCGTAGTATGTTTTAGCCTGGTCTGTTTTTTACCTTTTATGTAGGCTTTTTTCTCTCTTCGCCCTTTATTTATCCTATACACAGGGATTCCGCGCAAAGCAAAAAAATACCTAAGAACCCGACTGCGAATAACTTCGTGAAGATCAATCACTAAGTCTGGTTTTGCTGCTTTCAGGATTTCTCTTGAAAGCCGCATTAAACCTAAAAATCCCTTATACTCAAGATCTGTGTCGGCAGGGATAACATTGAGTCGCTCTATACCCTGAAAGTAGCCGGCAAAGTGTTTTTTTGTGACAAAATCAATACGAAGATCCGGGTTTGCCTCTAATGCACCCTTGATTACAGGTGCAGTCAGCAAAACATCACCCATAGAAGAAAATCTGATAACAAGGATACGGTTCATATCAATACTCCTCGTAAGATTTTTCCTCGGTTAAGGCAGAATTTGTTAGTTGATTAATCTCCTTCTTTATCCTGGCCCTTACGTCATTTTTCTTGTAAACTGAACGTGCAAGGTCTATAAAGGACTGGCTGAAATCACCTTTTCTCTCCTTCTCGCGGATATCATCCTCTATTTCCCATAATGAATTATTGACGAATCTTAATTCTTCTACCAGCTTATGATTCAGATCAATTATATCTTTAGCTATTGGTAAAAGAATATCATACTCCTTTTGGATATTTGAAATTTTAGCAGGCTCAACGATTTTATCCAGTTTAATCTCAAGTATGCTTAGTTTGTCGATGATCTCACCGTTTGATACCTCTATTTTCATTATTGCAAGATACAGATAATACCGTTAATGGTTAATGATAAATCACCGGGTCTCTGATTCTCTGATCAAATCAACCTTAGTATCAAAAAACTTTAAAAAAATTTGTTAGATTAAAAATTAATGTATAATTATGCACCGGAATTGCAGGATTATACATTATGGCCAGATTAGAACGTCTTGAAAAAATAAAGAACATAATTTCTTCCAGGTCAATCAACAATCAGGAAGAACTCCAATCGGAACTTAAGGAATTGGGATATCTGGTGACTCAGGCAACCTTGTCAAGAGATCTTAAGTATCTTCGTGTTGTTAAGATCCCAGATGCCAATGGGGAAACGAGATATACCTTACAGCAAGAATCCTCGGTATCAACAATGCCAAATCTGCCTGACCACCTTGAAGGTGTTATATCTATTGAGTTTTCAGGACAATTCGGTATATTAAAAACCATTCCCGGATTTGCTAATGCTGTAGCTTACTTAATTGATCGTCAGAAGCTACAGGAGATAATGGGTACCATAGCAGGGGACGATACAATTCTCATTATTGCACGAGAAGGAATCTCGAAAAACATGCTTGCCGGAACTTTTTCAAAATACTTCAAAGGACTCCAGCACAAATTCCAGTAACAAATTTGAAGTGAGAGATATCCTGTTAAATATAAATGA
>JAUVKA010000261.1 GCA_030592205.1 Bacteroidota bacterium
AATGGTACAACCTATTGACATTTTATAGCTTTAGCAAAATGACAGACAGTTTGAAATCATATATTCCCCTGGATCGACATGAATTAGTAAAAACTGATCCTATTCGCTGGGAGGATGTGTTGAGCGGTAAAACAAAATTATACAAATAAGCCGGTAGATTGCTTGTATAATAAGTGCTGCTTTTTCCCTCCCTATTTCCCTAATTCCCCACGTCCTTATTTGTTTATACGTTTAAGTTTTGTAATGTTATTCATTACCCATACACCGCTTAAGCCATTTCTCTAACAACACCGGCCAGGTTTCGGCAGCTATATTTCCTGGTCGCAGGCCATATCCATGACCACCTGCGGGCAGTAGATGAAGTTCTACCGGTACTTTGGCATCCCGAAGAGCCCCGGCCATTACAAGTGCGCTATTTGCGTAGGGATCATCTGCAGTTCCAAAAATAAACTTTGGGGGAGTTTTTTCATCGACCTTCAATTCAGGTGTAAGACTTCTATTTTCTCCTTTATCGAGGTAAGCCGGATATATCAGGATTGAATAATCGGGCCGACAAGAAACTACATCATTATTATCGATAGGAGCATAGCTTTCAAAATCATAAAGCGTACTGACGCGAGCAGATAAGCTGCCCCCGGCTGAGAACCCCATTACTCCAATTTTCTTAGCATCAAGATTCCATTCATCAGCCCTGGCCCTTACAATCCTGATCGCTCTTTGAACATCATTCAGGGCTCCGGCTTGCTTATCAGGAACTCTGTATTGTAACACAAAGGCAGTGAAACCTAATTCATTTAGCCACTCTGCCACCTCATATCCTTCTTTATCAATAGCGAGAATATTATAGCCGCCCCCCGGACAAACAATTATTCCTTCGCCGTTTTTAACGCCATCTTCAGGTTCGAACACTTCAAGAAGCGGATTAGTAACATCTGTCAAGCGGACAACCTTTCCACTTGTATTTTCAGTTTGAACCGCAGCATGCTTAACTTCACTTTCACCGGGAACCTTATCTGGCCATAGAACGATAGTCTCCCGTGTTTGTGAATGCAGGGGAATTGATATTACTAATAAGAAAACTAAAGCGATTAACCTCATAGTGATACTATTACGTTTCATTATCTGCATACAAGCAACCCGAGGGACTAACCCCTGGGCTACAGTCACCTTTTTGTAATTTTTTTTGTTACTCGTCACCTGTCACTATCTTGAAATACTTATACACCGGATAAACAACGCTTCTGTCATTCACGCCTATCGACTCTAAATACTCATCGATCAGGCCCCACCCCAGAAATCCGTCGGGGGTTTCAGGTTCGAGACAGTAAAACGCCATATTTGCTGAAGGTTGGGCCATATCTATAAGATAGCTCCCTGCTGGAAAAGTCTTTTTCTTTGATTTGGCAAACTGCCCATCCAGTCTGGTCAGGGTAAAGCCCATCCATTGAATATGTTTCATTTTATCAATTACATATTCTTCTCCTGAAACAGTTATTGCTTCTTTTAATACTTCAACCTTAACATCATGTATTTTAAGTTTATCAGTGAGGAAACCAAGGCATTCAGGAAGGATATATCCCCGTGGCATGTTTGCCTCTTTGGTTCCAACTGGTTTGGCGATATGTTCTACTCCCTTAACTCTTTCCGGAGGACCTTCGGCTGTTCCCGGTTTGGTTCTCAGAACACTTGTCCCGGGCTCATATTCAGCTACACTCTCTTTATAGGCTAGAAGCTCTATCTGACCGTATGATTCATATTTCCCATCCACAAAATTCTTAAGCATGCCGCTTTCTGCCTTGGCTTTCACTCTCTCTACCAGCTCTTTATCAGCTTTGTGGCAGATTTGCATCATTTCATCACCATGCCTATTTGTATACTCAAGCAATTCATTAATATAGGCATACTGAGCATATATTCTTCTTTCGAATGATGGATGGCCTGGTGTTTCAACGAGAACTGTCATTCGATTTCGCAATCCATACGCCATTGCTACAAACTTACCCTCCATAAACCAATATCCAAGGTGATGCGACCATTCGGTTGGAGGCCAGTAAGCTTCATCCCACATGCAGTGGGTAAAAGTCTCAATGTGGAAATTATCTCTAATATTACTCCTGACTTTTGGAAACAGATCATTCCAGACATATTCCCTGGTTACAGGATTTGCTGTTGGCAGGGTATGAGTTGCGTATCCAATAGCATAGCCATGCTTAACTCTGCTCATTGCATGTGCATCAAAAAACAGAATTGGATCCCATCTGTTCAGGATTCTATTATTCAGACCGATTACTTCAGGTGTTTCCAGTTTAATAGCATCCCTGTTAAGGTTCTTTCCCTGGGCATTCCTGCCGCTCCCAATTAGATGAGGTGTTCCATGATTTAGGTGCAGGTCGTCCGTTCCATCCGGATTAAAATCAGGACAAATTATCAATATTTGATTATCCAAAAGATACCTCTTATCACCCATCAATATATCCCTCATTACCATAAGGAGAGCTTCCTTACCTTCTGCTTCAGGCGGATGGATATCACCTTGAAGGTATATAACAGGCTTGCCTGATTCTCTGGCCTCTTTAGGAGAAGTTACCCTTGGGTTGGACAAAACAACTGCAAATCCGGATTTTCCCCTTGGGGTAGTAAACATATTCTCGATATGTACAAACTCGCTGTTCCACCTCAATAGATTAACAAATTCCTGAACATCTGAAAAACTACTGGTACTTTCGTATTTAGTTATCTCTGCTTTAGTTAGATATTGTTCGGCCCATTCGCCATTCCATTTTTCAGGAACCTCATCACCCCAGTATATATTCTGGCCATAAGATCCCAGACCAAGGGAAATCAGGAATATTCCAATCAGAATTCTATTCATCTTATTTTGAATTTATGGTGATATTTATTGTTTCGTTTGAGTTATATCTTATCCAGATAATCAATGTTTTGGAACCATTAATATTATGCTCGATTCCCTGTCTGAATTCTTTTCCTCGAGGGATAATATTACCATCAATACGAAGTGAAGCTTCATCCCCCAACCAATTGTTAATTACAAAAGCGGGATTCACAATTGGAGAATTTGCCGATCCTTTTAAATCAAAATTTAAACGATCATTTGTACTCATTGATTTGAATATGTAGGCTCTCTGCGAAAAATCATATCCTTCTGAATCATAAGCTGATGAGCTTAATTCAACTTCAGGCGGTCTGTTCCATGATTTGGACAAATCCACCAGGGACTCATAAGATTTGTTTGTCATTCCATACATTGCAGCTGTGCCATGTCTCAGTCCCCAGCTTAATGAAGAATGGGCTGCTCTGTCAGGGGCATATGCACTTCTGCCATCTGATGCGATCTGAGCCACCGGCCAGTGATTCCACCAGGGGAAATGAGAATATTCAGGCCTTACTTCACCATTAAAAACCAGAAAACCTCCTCCTTCTTTCAGAATAAGAAAAGGCTTGTATTCTGATTTAAAGTTTATTAATTGAATATTAGCATCTTCCAGATCAAACTTTGGATATCCATGCTCCCATGAATAGCTCCTGCTCTCTCCATCCATATTAATCAGAGTACATGCTTCGAGTTCCACATTATCCTCAGGCCGTGTACCGGGAGCATTTAGAAGAATTGTTTCCTGCCAGCCGCCACGACCGGGCAGAACTTTTCGTATCGCTACTCCATCAGGATAAATATAATACAGTTCATTCCCCCACTCACCAAAGAGAGTATTATCAGGAAGATCATTCTGTCTGAACTTAACATCCATTTGCAGATATCTCCAACTTATTACTACACGGGCATCATTATTTTCAATTATCGATACACGGGAACTTCGACATTGTACATCCGACATATGTTCCATGCAACCGGTAGGCATATCATCCCTTGATCCATCTTCCAAATACCAGTTATTGCCAGTCTCCCGACTCTGATCCGCCATCCATTTGTTGTTCTCAGAAACCCAGCACGCTGAATAACGAGTTCCTCTCCAAAACATAACTTTCACAGGTAAGTCATCAAACTGCACAGCAACATCCAGGTGCTCTCCTACCGGCCAGAGATTATCCCATTCTGGATAAAATTCTAATCGTGTATAGTTAGCACCAAAATGGCCGGAAGAAGCTATTTGCGGGAAATCCCTGTCTGCAAAAGCCGCATTGTTATCCGGCTCTACAGCATTATACTTTTCCTTCACTTCCCTTCCTGATAGGCTTTTGGTATAGATTTTAATTTCATCCAGGTTTCCATCCAGGGAATACTGTGATGGCCAGGTGGCCCAATCCCGTATTGGATCGGTCGGAGCTAAATGCTCTCTGTTCATCCCTATTCTGAAGCCCTTTTCCAATTCATTATACCTGACACCATATTTAAACTCAAAATCATTATACCTTCCTTCCAATTCTCCATTAACATACACTGCCATGCCTTCTTCGGGAGAATATGTGCCAACAACATGATACCATTTTCTGAGTTCCATCCCCAATTTTGTTTCCGGATCAAGTTTGGAAGTACAAGAATGCCAAACGGAAGTGGCATCAGATAATTGAAACCCAATCCTGCCCCTTGAATCCACCCCAAAATAGAATCCTGTAATCTTATACTTTCCTATTGTAACAATTGGAGCCCAATTCCATGGATAGGCCCCCAGGGATATCCATGCTTCAATGCTGAAAGACCTTGGGATCTTAATATCCTCTATTGATCTATCCTCGATATATGATGAAAATCCATCAAACTTATAGGCATTGCCTACCACACCGGGTGTGATACTTCCTTTGCCAGTAATTTCATAGTCTGGATTAGTTTCGTCGAAAGTCCAGAAGGCGATTGAGCTAGATTTATCCTGGGGAAATGCCAGAACAAATGGTAGGAATAATAAAGCTATAGTAAGTTTTATCATAGTTGCAGGTTGCAGGTTGCAGGTTACAGGTAAAGCGCCCTTATAACCTTATTACTAATAACTGATCCTTATACATAAGCCAGAAGCCCCCGGATCAAGTCCGGGGCAGGCTCCAGCCTCAAGCCTTTTTTTGTATGCAATGTACTATCAATTTAGGAAATGAGTCCAATAGTCTTAACTTATGAGCTTACTTCGCAAAGAGTTCTAGTGTAACCAGATAAGAACAATGATCAGAAGCTATTGAATCCTGGATCACCTTAGTCTCCAATACTCTCCATCTTTCTTTGGGATGATACATAACATAGTCAATTTTCCTTTTAGGATCTGTAGATGGAAAGGTAGGAGAAGGATTTATTTTGATATCTGATACAGCCCAGATTTCCTTTAGTATACTGATGGTCTTACTTTCAGGTCTTGCGTTTAGATCACCAGCCAGTATAGTTGGATATTTATTAGTTGAATAAACCTCATTAATCCTTTTCGCCTGAGCTTTTCTGTCTGTTTCATCTCTCAAATGATCAAGATGTGTTCCAATAAATGCAATCGTGTCACCTGATGGTAGAACGGTAACTATCTCTGCAGCTGCCCTTGGTTCATTACCGGGAGTATATGGAAGTGGAACATTACGAGTTGATACAAAAGACCATTTTGATAGGATTCCCTCTCCATATTCTCCCCCGTCATAAGGCATAGCCCTTGCAAAAAGCGGGGCCATTTTGGTTCTCCAGGCCAGCTCGGTAACAAGATCGTATTTCTTTGCCCTGTTTGTCAGGAAGTCAACCTCCTGCAATGCAACCAAATCCGGATCAGTCTCTATAATAACTTTGGCAATATTATCTAGATTGAAATCCCCTACAGTTGTGGCTCCATGAAGAATATTAAAGGAGAGCACTTTTACAATTCGACTACTGTCAACGCTTACCTGTGAACTCAAATTGCTGCTTATTAGAACCAGGACTATTAGGATTATTGTTTTTTTCATCATCATTAGTTAAAGAAAATTCCACTTAGGCTAATACGATCACCACGGATTTTATTTATTCTGAATTTTACTGATTTATTATAGGAATACACAAGATACTTTCCTCTAGCATAATCATCAACTATTTTAACCGGAGCAATCAGGTTAAGTGTTTTTGCATCAAACATCTCTACAACCTGTCTTAATCCTTTGTTATCCCAATCAACGAAGTAAAGAGCAATCTGAAAC
>JAUVKA010000106.1 GCA_030592205.1 Bacteroidota bacterium
AATTAAAATACTCCGACATAAAAGCACGTCTGATGTATTTCATTAATTCCTGATCATCTCGCAGCACCCTCCTGAGCTCATCAGGCTGAATAAGCTTGCCCGATTCTGCAAAATCCATATAAAGATACTCCAGCGTTTTATGCATTAACTGCCCAAACATTCTTGGCTCCCCGGCTTCAACAAGATCTTCCCCCTCTCTGATTCTAAGTATATATTGAAAGGCAAAGAGCAAGGGGCAATCTAAATACGTATTTAAAGCACTGGGCGACAGATATTTTTCATTACCCTCATCCTCATATTTTTCAAGAGCTTCAAGTACAGCCCCGGACTTAAATATGATTCTGGCTGGAGGAAGACCGGGATTAAGTGATGATGCAGAATGAAATTCACGACAGAATTGAGTAGAGTCGTACTTCAGTTGTTGAATAAATCTACTGGGATCACCCTGGCTCATTTTGGCCGGATCGGGTGAATCCACATACATCAGACTAACTTTTCTGGCCCTCTGCAGCAGGCGATAAAAATAATATCCATAAAAAGAATCTCTGAATTCCCTGGTAGGCAACTTATTAGCCCGACGCATACTATAGGGTATTAATGAGGGAGGCGAGGAATCAGCTGGCCATATCCCCTCATTGCAACTCAGAATTATTAACTCATCATAATCCATTAAGCGAGTTTCAAGAATCCCTGTGAGCTGAATTTCTGCTCTCAGACTACCTTCAAAAGGCAATCGCTCCTTTTTAATAAAATCAAGAAACAGCCAATAAAATGATTCAAGACTGATTTTAAAAGTTCTGCCCTCCAGTCCCTGTAATATAGTTATCAGCCATTCTCTGATCCTGTGAACGGATTCCTTTTCCAAAGCTTCTTGATATTCAATAGAGCTTTCGAAACTTTTAAATTGCGTCATCAGGCTGTCAATCAGCATTTTCACATCCTGAAAATACAGAAATGACACAAAACCAGCTTCTTTATTGATTATCAAGTCCAGAGGCACCATATTGGCCGGCCATTCTTTCAACAGGGCAGATGCATTAATAAATTTTTCGCCCATAAAGGAAACTATCACCGGATGGTGCAGCAATTGCATAAGCTGATTGGTGGGCAGGAAAATATTGCCTGTATTCTCAGCCGGAAGATGTGTATTGATTTCAATAAGCCTTCTTATGAAATCTACCAGTAAAGACCTGTCTGCCGGAAATCCCATGGATATATTAATCTCTGTTTCAGAATTCGAAATGGCTGACAGAACGGGTTCAAGCAAGGTTTCATCTGCAAGAATAACTGCTTTCTGCCCCCTGTAGCCCTCCATCTGTTTCTTATTGTCCTCCGAAAGTATCTGGCGCAAAATACCAACCTGTCCTGAAGCAGATTCACAGGCGTAAATATCAACAGGCTCAAAATGTGGCGGAAATATTTCTCCAAATCGATCCTGAAGTCCGTGAAATTCTTTGGTAAAAGAATCAGGAGACGGAAACTTTCGGATATTCTCTCGAATAAAATGACCAGATACCTGATATGGATCCAATATGTTCGCAGGAATATCCCAATAAAATTCAGCTTTCCCCTCGCGCTTACATATCTCAAAAATCATTTCCTCAACCGTGCTCAATGCATTAAACCCGATGAAAATATATTTATCAAGTGGGAGATTAGACGATGGATCATCTTTCATTTTCCCGTAAGAACTCCTGTATATGTATCCACTTGTTGTGAGCTTCTGACTCATTAATCCCCGATGAAAGCTCTTATAAATTTTCTCCAGTGATTTCCAAAGATCAAGCCATTTCTCCTGAAAAGAAGAAGGCGTAGGATGAAAGCCAGACCAAAACTTTTGCAATTGTTCCAGCTGTTCCGGATCCAAGCTGGGAAATTGGGTTTCAATCTCCTTAAGGGCAAGAATAGTCCTGAAAATTTTATCTGGCTCCACCAAATATTTATCAATTTCATCAAAATCCCTGAGAAGCATATCGCCCCATCTGATAAAATGGTCTACTCCTTCCTTTTCTCTGGCCCCTTCCTGAACTGCATCATACAAAACAAGCAATTGTGTAATATTATCTGCCTCCCTTAATCCGGATACCTGGGCTAGCCAGTCGTCAATACTTATCATCAGGGGAGTCCAAATCGGCTTTTTTGTCAGAAGGATCAAGTGATTCTTGAAAACCTGTACTGCACGTCGATTTGGGAAAACAAAGGCCATCCGGGTAAGCCCGGAACCATAATTTTCCAGTACATGTGAAGCAACAGCAGATAAGAATGAGTTCAAAATATCCAGATTTACTCTCAAATGTACACTTTTTTGCATGTCAGCCGAACAGAATCTGTGTTCATTTGTAATAGTTGGATATACAATATCTTTGAAAATTCATGTCTCATAAGGATTTAATTATTTTTGTAGCCTAAGCTGAACATATATAATGGATAAATTCTCTTATCTCGGCTCTGCGGAAGCCGGAGCTATTGAGTCAAACTACCGCCTATACAAGGAAAATCCAGGAGCTCTTGACAGTTCCTGGATAAGGTTTTTTGAAGGTTTTGAGTTTGCCAGGTCGCGTTATCACGACGATCAACAAAGCGGGCAGTCTTTCGACCAGGAATTCAAAGTATTAAACCTCATAGACTGGTATCGTAAGCGGGGACATTTGTTTACTGAAACTAATCCGGTAAGGGTCAGAAGAAAATACTACCCTACTCTGGACATCGAAAACTACGGGCTGGAGAAGAAAGATCTCGACTCCGTTTTCGAGGCAGGGAAAAATATTGGAATTGGTCCTGCACCCCTATCTAAAATAGTGGATCATTTGAAGGAGACATATTGCAGAAGTGTTGGGGCTGAATTTATGTTCATCAGAAATCCTGTAATTCTTGAATGGTTGCAGAAGAAAATGGAAGGAACAAAAAACCATGCTGTTTTTTCCAGAGAGGAGCAAATTCATTTTTACGAGCAGCTCAACAAGGCCGTTGGTTTCGAAAAGTATATCCATAAAAAATTTGTTGGACAGAAACGTTTTTCTCTTGAGGGAGCGGAAGCCTTGATTCCTGCACTTGACCGTGTAATTGAAATGGGATCCAGGTTGGGAATTAAGGAATTTGTAATTGGTATGGCCCACCGGGGCAGATTGAATGTTCTGGCCAATATTCTTCAAAAACCCTATGCTGATATCTTCACTGAATATCGAGCTACAGAATATGAGGAGGGAATAGAACTAGGTGATGTTAAGTACCACCTGGGATACGATAATATTATTACAACTGATTCCGGACAAATGGTAAGACTGGATCTACTCCCTAATCCATCTCATCTTGAGGCTGTTGGCCCCCTGGTTGAGGGTGTGGCAAGAGCAAGACTGGATAATTTCTGTGAAGGCGACCAATCCCAACTAGCTCCGATTATCATTCATGGAGATGCTGCCGTAGCAGGCCAGGGAGTAGTTTATGAGGTAGTCCAGATGGCTCAACTGCCGGGGTATAAAACCGGAGGTACAATCCATATTGTTATAAATAATCAAGTGGGATTCACCACGAATTATGTTGAAGCAAGATCAAGCACCTATTGTACTGATATCGCTAAGGTTACCAAGGCTCCCGTATTTCATGTAAATGGGGATGATGTTGAAGCTTTATTGTATACTATAGGTCTGGCTATGGAATTCCGACAGGAATTTGAGCAGGATGTTTTCATCGATTTGCTTTGTTATCGTAAATATGGTCATAATGAAGGAGATGAGCCCAGATTCACCCAGCCCTTACTGTACAAAGCCATCGCGAACCATCCAGATGTCAGCAATATTTATGCACAGAAATTAATCAGTTCTGAAGCAGCAAGCAGGGAAGAAATCGATATTATCAATATACAGTATGAATCTATTCTGGAGAAGAACTTTCAAACTAGTCAGGAAGAAAGTAAAGCCAGTATTCGTCCGTTTTTGAAAGACGACTGGGAGTTGTTTCACCATCCTGGTGCTGAGGATTTTGGAAAACAAACAAATACAGCCATTGAAGAAGGAGTCCTTCTGGATCTTGCTGAAAAATTAATCAGCCTGCCTAAGGGGATGAATTTTTTCAAAAAGATGCAAAAAATAGTAGATTCCAGAAGAAAATCGATCCAGGAAGATAAGCTGGATTGGGCTATGGGTGAACTCCTTGCCTATGCAAGTTTACTTACCCAGGGTAATAGGATCAGGCTATCAGGGCAGGACAGCGAAAGGGGAACTTTTGCTCACAGACATGCAGCATTAGTTCAGGAGGACACAGGGGAGAAGTACTATCCCTTGAAAAATTTATCAGATACCCAATCCCCCTTTGAGGTGTATAATTCACCCTTATCAGAATATGGCGTACTTGGCTTTGAATATGGCTATGCTTTAGGAAGTCCGAATACACTAACTATTTGGGAAGCTCAGTTTGGCGATTTCGTAAATGTCGCCCAGATTATCATTGACCAGTTCATCTCCTCTGCAGAGGAAAAATGGGGCGTTTCCAACGGGATCGTTCTTCTCCTTCCACACGGCTATGAAGGTCAGGGTCCGGAGCATTCAAGTGCTCGTATTGAACGATTCCTGACATTGGCTACCGGGGATAACATGGAAATAGTAAATCCTACTACGCCGGCCAATCTATTTCATATGATGCGTAGGCATATGATGCGAGAATTTCGCATTCCGCTTATAGTTTTTACCCCAAAAAGCCTTTTGCGTCACCCTCACTGCGTGTCATCATTGAGTGAGTTCAGTAAAGGCAGATTCCAGAAGATTATTGATGACCATGAAACAGATGCCGAAGATGTAAAACGGGTAGTGTTTTGTTCTGGTAAGATTTATTATGATTTATTGAAACAGAAACAACAATGGGATACCAGAGATATAGCACTTATAAGAATAGAACAGCTTTATCCATTCCCCCACGATGATTTTAACAAAATCCTTAAAAAATATCCGAATTCGAAATTACACTTATGGGTTCAGGAAGAACCTGAAAACATGGGGCCATGGAGATTTCTTAGTCATGAGGTTCGCCAGATAGACTGGATCCCGGTTTGCCGGGCCGCAAGCGCTTCCCCTGCAACTGGTTTGAATAAAATTCACCAGATTGGACAGCAAGAGATTATTGGCAAAGTGTTCAGAACCTGTAACTGCAAATTAAAAAATAAATACTGTGGATTACAATGTGTAGAAGGTAAATCCAGAGTTGAAATATTAAAGCAATTTGAATACATTCCTTTTACCAAATAACTGCAAAACTAATTTTTGATCATGGTAGATATTATTGTTCCCACACCTGGAGAGTCAATTACTGAAGTTGAAATCGGTTCATGGCTGGTGGAAAATGGCACCTGGGTAAACACCGACCAGGAGATTGCTTCAATGGAATCGGAAAAAGCAACGCTGGAGATAAGCGCACCTGCCAGTGGAGTTATTACCATTTTGGTGCCAGACGGGGAAGCAGTTACTGTAGGATCTGTCATCGGGAAAATCGATGAATCAGCTGTCAAACCAAAGGTACAGGAGGTAAAGGAGAATTCAAGAGTAAAAATCACTCCGGTAGCCAAACACATGATGGAGGAACATAATTTGTCCATAGAGGATGTCTTATCCGGACTAAAAAGGATCAGTAAAAAAGATGTTCAGGCAGTACTAAATCAACCAGTGGGCACTCCTCCTCCACCATCAAAAACAACCAGCAGAAATTCGACCGGCAAAAAAATGTCCCTTCTGAGAAGAAAGTTGGCAGAACGCCTCGTGGCAGTAAAAAATGAAACAGCCATGTTAACTACTTTTAACGAGGTGGATATGTCGGCAGTTATAGCCTTAAGGAACCAATATAAATCCAGATTCCAGGAAACACACGGGGTCAAACTTGGATTCATGTCTTTCTTTACACAGGCTGCCAGTCGGGCATTACAGGCCTTTCCTCAAGTCAATTCATTGATCGATGGACAAAACATTGTAAACTTTGAATATCATGATATTGGTATTGCTATTCAAACACCTAAAGGATTAACGGTCCCGGTAATAAGGAATGTTGAAACCTTGAAGCTTGCTGCCATTGAAACAGCCATTGCTGCTTTGGCGGAGAAAGCAAAAAACAATAAAATCAGTCTGGATGATCTTGATGGCGGCACCTTCAGCATTACTAACGGAGGAGTTTTCGGGAGCTTGCTATCAACCCCGATTCTCAATCCTCCCCAATCGGCCATCCTTGGAATGCATAATATTATTGAACGTCCAATTGCTTCTGAAGGTCAGGTTGTTATAAGGCCCATGATGTATTTGGCTTTATCCTATGATCATCGCCTGGTTGACGGAAAAGATAGTGTTGGATTTCTGAAAAAAATAATTGAGCTAATTGAAAATCCATTTAAGCTCCTGCATGAAGGGGGCAAACCGGAAAATGGTCTTTTTGATCTTTGATCTACGGCACAATTGTTGCTTAAACAATGCAAATAATTAAATAGTGCGCTGGCTTCTCATAATATTTTCATTTTTTCTGCTGCTTCCTGGTCCTTGCCGGGCCCAGAATCCTAATGAAAAAGAATATGAACTGATCGATGCTGCTGAGAAAGGTAGAACCACCAAGGTACTTGCCCTCCTCAATGATAGTATTAATCCAACTGTAAGTGACTGGGATGGCATGACACCACTTCACTATGCCACTCAAAACACACATCTAAACTGCGTAAAAGCCCTCGTACTCAATGGTGCCCAGGTAAACGCCAGGGATAACGAGCAACGCACAGCTTTGCACCTGGCCGTTCATTTTAATTCATTGAACATTGCCGAATACCTGGTTCAGCATCAAGCGGATGTGAATGCTAAGGATCAATATGGCCTCACTCCCCTGTTCTACGCATCAGCCTATGGCGATTACATTATGGCCGACATGTTTCTATTCTATTCAGAAGGAGAATCAGTCACAGATCCGGAGGGGAATACTCAATTCCTGGCTGCTGTTTGGGGAGGACATCTGGAAAATGCTGCACTGCTATTGAAGTACTTCGCCGATATAAAGGAAACAGATAATCAGGGGAACAATGCTATTCACCTGGCTGTAACAAACAGGGACCTGGAAATGATTGACTCCTTAGTTTCCTGGGGATGCGAAATCAATGCGGTGAACAAGAATGGGTATTCCAGCATCGACCTTGCCATCCAGGAAGATTTCCCTGAAGTAATTTCGAGATTGATAAATTCCGGAGCAGATGTGAACAATAATATTCGTAAAGGAATAAACAGCCTCGATCTGGCTCTTTTGTTTGCCCAGAATCCTGAAACAATAGCCATAATGGAAAATGCAGGGGCGATGCGGAACAAGAAAATTTCTTTTTCTCAGCCTGCAATAAGCACTAAAATCCACACTGGTTTCCAGGATGCCTTCTCCACTTTGCAAGTGGAAATCTGGGAGCCTAAGTATGGATTAGGTTTTGATCTGGGAATTTCTCAGCGACTTGGCAGGCTCAAAGTTCTGACACCCGTGGAAGATAATATACGTTACCAATTCAAGGAAACTCGTACTGGTTTCCATATTGGGATCCAGAAACAATGGATATTGTTCAGATTAAACCGGCAAGAACGAATTGGGATGAATACCGGATTTGATCTGGCCTTTTTTTTGGGACATAATAAAGCCAGTGAGACTCCAGCTGATAGAATATGGACTCCTATACCTTCTGCCGGACTATATTGGCAGTCAGGATCATGGCAAGTAGGATTCTCAGCTCTATATCAAAATATGAACACTTATCAGTTATCTGCTTTACGGGTTGGCTTATCATTATCATACCGTTTTAACGAATTAAAATGATGCTATCCCCAAAATTCAGGCTTTTCACCCTCCTGCTGATTAGCAGTTTCATATTAAATTCCTGTGAGGACCTGTCATGCAGCTACTGTTATGACATTAAACCCAAGGAAGGTTTGCTTTCCATCGAATTCAGTCCCTTGCAAAAAGGCGACAGTATCCCCATAACTGTATTCAAAGGCAAGCTGGAATCCGGATCGATATTTTTAAGGGATACAATTACCAAAAGCTTTCTGGACCTTTGGGTTCCGGTTGACCAGTTCTATACAGTTGAGGCTGTATATAAGCTTGATAGCACTTTGATAAAAGCAGTAGATGGCGACCGGGTAAGTGTTTACCTGGATGAAACAAATTGCAGCGTAGCATGCTGGAGGGCCAGGGATGGGAAAGCTGATTGCAGGCTGAGATAATCAGGCGATTTCCAATAACTGCCCCAATCCGGGGTATAATAAATAGGCTTTAACTTGCCGGTAACCCATTTTTTCAAATGCCGATTTATAATCCTTTACCTGTTTACCGTGCGACTCCTTTGGTTCAGCAAATTTGTAATCAAGAACAATCAATTCATCTTCCCTCTCCATAAGCCTGTCGGGACGAAACTCGCCCTTACCCGGAACGAGAATACTCTTTTCCCTATAAACGATATATTTTCCTGAATACCAGTCTGAGATATCTTCTCTTTGAAGTAGTTTCCTGAGATGATCCCTTACATTTACTGCCTCTTCAGCAGATAACTCCCCCCGCTCCTTCATTTCATCTACAGCCAGATCAAGATCACTGATTTTTTCAGTCTTCTCTAAAATCTCATGCATAATCTTTCCATGGTGAATCGGTTCAGATTCAAAAACTTGCCGCAGACCGGATATACTCGAAAAAGGCTCAGGCTGATATGTAATCAATTCAATATTTTGTGAACTCACGGAAGCCTTTTTATAAACAGGCACTGTATCAGCATTGCCAAAAGAATAGCTTGAGGAAGATCCCGGTTCAGAGTTCAAGACCTCTCCTAATAATTCACTGACCGGATAACTTGCCCTTTTAGATTTCAGGGGGCAAAAGGCATATAACCGATCTTCCGCGCGGGTAAATGCAACGTAAATCAGGTTTAAATTATCCAGATAGATTTGCATCTTCTCCTCGAAGTACACGGAGGAGAAACTTGACTGCTCAAGCTTTTTTCCATATTTTAATGGCACAAGCGGCACCTGGTCAAAAACCGTTCCGGCTGTATCCACCCACAGTAACTGTTTGGAATTTCCACCACCCATTTCCCAGTCGCAATAAGGCATAATCACCGTCTTAAACTCCAAGCCCTTAGCTTTGTGAATAGTCATTACCCGCATAGAACCTTTCTGTTCTGTCATCGGAACAGTCACTTTCCTCCCTTGATCATCCCACCAAACAGACAAATCCTCCAGGCTGTCTTTCGATCCGATTCCAGAGATTGCCTGATCCCGGAAAGCCATAAGGAAGGCCATATCTTTTGATTCCTTTTGTAATTGAAGAATCCTGATGACCTCCTCAATCACTCTGCTACATGAAGCATATCGGAAAAGTAAATTGTTTTTCAGCAACTCCTCTGGAATCAATTTCTCAAAAACCTCAGGATGCCTGGACAGATCCATCATATTCACATAATCTGATTCTGCAGGCTGCTTTTTTCTAAAACTGGTGTATTCCTGGGCGAGCCTGGCCTGAAAATAAGGTTCATCCGGATCAATAATATACCTGATAGCCCAAATAATACAACGAATTGCCGCTGAACTCTGCAATTCATAGCTCTCCGATGAAACCAGATTATAGGAACAATTCTCCTTAACAGAATGATTCTCCTGATATTCCTGAAGAAGACTAACAATAGATTTAACCTGTTTGTTTGTCCTAACCAGGAAAACAATGTCTTCAGGCTGATAGCCGGATTTAAGCTGAAGCTCTTCTATAAGTTCAGGTATTTTCAAATCCCAGGAATCATTTTCATCTTCTCCCTGAAAACTAACTTCCACATATCCCCCCGGCTTTTTATCTCCCTTTTCCTGGGAAGCATCACTATATAAATCGTTCAGCAATTCAGGCGACATAATATTTTGACCCTTATTAATTTGATCGTTATATGAGTCGGAATCCTGACGAAGTCTTTCAACGATTATCTTTGGGGCTGCAGCAAAAAAACTATTATTGAAATCAATAACAAACTCTCTGCTTCTCCAATTTTTTACCAAAGGCTGTTTGTCTACGCCAAAGTTTTTCAGATCCTGTTCAGCTGTTTGTGCCATCAGTTTCCAATTGCTATTCCTCCAACGGAATATTGATTGCTTTACATCTCCAACAAGCATACTGAAATCACCTTCTGCCAGGCTATTACCAATAAGAGGT
>JAUVKA010000034.1 GCA_030592205.1 Bacteroidota bacterium
CAAGCAGAAATAATGGGAAGATAGTGCATCCTGCCAGAGAAAAAGCCACGGCAACCAATTGTCCAATCAGTGCTAATATGAACAGAGCGATGATTGCAACAATAATAGCCATTAAAATTGTTCCCAGTCGAGCAAACAACAATTGGGTTTTGGGAGTTGCTGTAGGATTTATAACTTTAAAATATAGGTCGTGAGAGAATGCAGATGCTCCAGCAACTAAAAGACCTGAAACCGTAGAGAATGCAGCCGATACACCGCCAGCAGCCAATAAGCCAACTATCAATGGGTGAACATTTCCAAGTTGAGCTGTATAAACAACAATGGCATCCTTGGCCAACTTACCTACTTCAGGATTTGATGAAAGAACTTTTCCAAAGGCGGAATAAGCAGGGGCACTCCAATAAAGGATACAAATGAAAAATAATCCCCAAACAACCGACCATCTTGCATCCCTGGCTTTTGGAACAACATAGAACCTCTGAATAACATGGGGGAGCCCAGCCGTACCTATCATAAGTGAAAAGGCAATGGCTATCCATTGGAAGAAAGTTTGACCTGTAGCCGGATCCCAGGGCATTGCAAATTCCGGGGCCGGTATGATGGCATATTCATGACCAATAGAATTCAATAACTGATGGCTGTCGGCCAGAGGAATTCCAGCAACAATATCCGAAACAACAGAACCATATCCTATCTGGGGTAGAAGCCAGAAATAATCAAATTTATAGCTTAGAATAAACAGGGGAATAATAAATGATATGATGATGATAATATATTGAATCTGCATGTTTTTAGTTACTCCCAACATTCCGGAAATCAGGGTGTAAGTCAATACAACAGATCCTCCAATAATCACGGCCCAGGTGTAATCTATTCCAAGAATCCATTTGAACATCAATCCAATTCCACCAAATTGTCCAACGCAATAAGAAATGGAAATCAAAATGGCAATTATAGCACCAACAGCCCTTAAGGTCTGAGAGTAATATCTGTCGCCAATAAAATCGGCAGCTGTGTATTTTCCGTATTTTCGTATCTGTCCTGCCATGAGGATCAACAGAAGGACATAGCCCCCTGTCCAGCCAACAACATAAGCCAAACCATGATAACCCGAACCATACATTAGTGCTGCCATTCCGAGGAAGGATGCAGCGCTCATCCAGTTGGATGCAATGGCCATACCAGAGCCGACTTTGGAGATTCCGCGACCTGCAGCATAAAAATCTGTTGTATCCTTGGCACGGAAAAGGATGCCAACCATAACAAACAGAATCAAAATGGCAATCAGGATAATAGCAGGACCAACTTTAAACCCTCCTTCAAGTTGGGCTCCGCCTGATGCGGCAAAGAGGAAAGTGGGAAACATTGATATTATTAGAGGAAGTATAAGCTTTTTCATTTTTTTCATTTTTGAGGATTCAATTAGTCCTGGATGCCTAATAATTTATTTCGTCGATCTATACGGATACAATACAGCAAGCAGAGTCCTACAAACAGAATCAACAGGAATATGGCCGAATAGAAATAATGAAATGGAAACCCTAAAAAGGAAAAATCAGTTAGAAATGATTGGTTGTGGATGAGATACTTGGACATTATATCAGGAATCATTTCCTTATTCGCTTCCGCAAAACCAGCCATTCCCTTTGATGATAATTCTATCGCCAGAACTCTGGACCGAACATCAAAAGCAGATAGGGCCAGAATTTTACTTACCCTTATCCTCAATTCATTTTTTTCTGATATGTATTTTGGATCAGTGATTGAGTAAGTACCTTCCATTAGTTTTTCGAAGCTGCCTACCTGGGAAATTATTTCCGTTTTCTGTTGATCTGGTGAAAGCTCAAGAACAGCCCAGCTTAGACCGTTCCCCAGAGCTTCCCGCTCAGCAGAAGTTATGAAGTTTTTCGCAAGAACACTTAGGGAAGATTGAGCAAATTCTTGCATTTCAACAGAATTGGCTGTGCCAGATAATATTTGGGGCCAGACTTTTTCATAAACTGTATATGCCGGTTCTGGAGTAGGTTTTTGAATAACCCTCAATAGGATCTGGAATCCAAAGGTTGCTATAGCCCAGATGCAAACAAGCCAGATCACAATACCTCTGTTGTGCCTGGCTATTGCTGTGCTGGGTTTAAAAAAACTCATTTGATAATCGTTGGAAGTTGTTTCCATGAAAGCTTAGGTTTTGTTAATTAGGTAACAGCCCAAAATTATTATAAAATTTGAATAATTAACAGGATATAGATCATGTTTACTTTTTGATTGCTTAGGATAATAATGTTATGATTTTGTATCTTTACATGAACACTTTTGGAGAATATTTTGAATCTGCCATTCATTATAAACGATAAGTATACTACACCTGAAAAAACTGGTAGATACTGGCTTGACAGGGTTTTCCCTAAATACAGTCTGGTTTTTTATTATCATTTTCTCAGAATAGTTTTAAGTCAAAGGAGAGCTGCTCTGAAAGGGTCCTATGATGATGAGGCCTGGGCGAGGGGTTCTTTAAATGTCATGCGGCTCATAGAGAAATGTGGTGGGCGGTTTCATATTACTGGTTTGGAAAACCTCAGGAAATGCAAGGGCCCCGTGGTCATAGTAAGTAACCATATGAGCACCTTGGAAACCATGGTTTTTCCATTCCTGATCGCACCTGCCATGCGGGTAACATTTGTGGTCAAGGAAAGTATTATGCAGAATAAAATTTTTGGACCAATAATGCGGGCCAGAAATCCAATTACGGTTGGGCGTACCAACTCCAGGGAGGATCTGATCAAAGTTCTGGATCAGGGAAAAAAACTACTTGAGAATGGGATTTCATTGGTTATTTTTCCCCAAAGCACCAGGCAGGTCGACTTCAAACCTGAGAAGTTCAATTCCCTTGGAACAAAGCTGGCATCAAAAAGTGGTGTGCAGGTTCTCCCTGTTGCAATTCAAACTGATTTCTGGGGGAACGGAAAAAGAATTAAGGAATTGGGACCTATCAATCGTAGTTTTCCTATACACATGAATTTTGGTTCACCCATGGATGTTGGAGCTTCGGGAAAAGAGGCACACTTGGCAGTGGTAAACCATATTCAGGAGAATCTGAAAACCTGGGGAAAAGAAAGAGAATCAAATTTACTTTAGGCATTTTCATCAATTCACCAATCTACTAATCTGCAAATCAACCAATTAACCAGAAACATGACAACACGTCGTTCATTCCTGAAAACTGCTACTGTATCCACTGCCGGCGCACTGATTCTTCCTACTATACTCCCTTCATGTATCAAATGGAAGGGAGCTAATGATCGAATTAATGTAGGCCATATTGGTGTGGGATCCAGAGGTATGGCTGAAATGAAAATGTATGTGCTCCCTTTTGATCAATTCCGGATCAATGCAGTTTGTGATGTATTCCTTTCAAGAAGGGAATCAGCAGCCCAAGTTGTTTCAAAGAAGTATGAGTCAGATGGATTGAAGAATCCTTCATGCGACAGCTACAATGATTACCGTGAATTACTGGATCGACGGGATATTGACATGGTGGCGATTACAAGCCCTGACCACTGGCACCTGCCGATTGCTATCCATGCAGTGCAAGCAGGCAAGCATGTTCATGTGAATAAACCTCTCGGGCTGAATTATTTATACATGCTCGAGCTTAAGGAAGAGCTAGAAAATCAGAAACTTAAGTTTAATTATGGCACCCAGCAACGCTCTTATGCCTTTTTGAAAAAGGCAATGGAGGTAGTTAGAAACGGGGGGCTTGGTGAAATCAAAAAAGCTATTGTTTGGGCTCCTGGAGGAGGAACAGACCGGCATATTGGGTATTTTAAACCAATGAATGTTCCAGTCGGGCTTGATTATGATATGTGGCTGGGTCCGGCTCCAAAATCTCCCTATACTGCCGATCGTGTACACCGGGACGGATCGTTTTTTATTAATGATTACTCGATTGGATTTCTTGGGGGTTGGGGTGCTCATCCCTTAGATGTCCTTGTTTGGGCCCTGAAGGATCAACTGACAACTAATTGTACTGTTAAAGCCACAGGGGAAATTCGCTGGCCAGAGAGTTCAATGTATAATAATATCAATGTATGGGACGCTAAGTTGAAATATGAAAACGGCCCTGAAGTACGGTTCTTGAGCCAGGACCTTGCTAAACCAGTTGTTATGGAATATCTATCTGAGTACCGCCAGAACGGTACCTTATTTATTGGATCGAAAGCCTGGATGAGTTTGAGCAGAACCTATGCTGAGTCTGATAATCCTGAAATTAACCAGGCCATCAATGATTTTCCAAAAAAAGATTTTGGCTTGGATGGCGATCGTGGGACACACTTATTAGAATTTGCAAGCTTAATTAGGGGAGATAGTGAGAGCTATATGTCAGTGGATGATGCTATTCTTTCTGATACAATTTCACATCTAACAAATGTGGCGATACGCCAGAAACAGGAAATTACCTGGGATGCTGTAGCTGGTAAATTGAAAAACAGCCCTGAGGGAAACAAGCTAATGAACCGGGAACACCGTCAACCATATTAGCTGTAATTAATTTTTTTGCTTATGCATACCTGTCCGTCTAAAAATCTTGAATGAGTGCATTGGGCTTACAGGGATATGAGGGTTTTTGTAAAAAAAAGGAAAGAACCTGGTAACTTAAATCTCAAATAAGCGTCATATATATATCCGAACAAAATTGAATTATCCTATGAGAGGGCCTTTTACCCACCATAACAATTTATAATTTCTAATAATTAACTTCCTCATGAAACGAATTTTCATTATACGAATGATTCTGTTAACCAGTTTGTTAACAGGGTTTGCTATGTCTTCAATCCAAGCGCAATCCATAAGCGGCGATTGGTATGGTAAGGCCGAAATACAGGGTATGACCCTAAGGTTGAATATTCACATTACTGAAACCGAAGATGGATTTCAAGGTACTTTTGATTCTCCCGACCAGGGTGCCATGGGAATACCGCTGACCAGTGTGGAATTAGACTTCCCAAAATTTAAATTTTCTTTTGCTCAAGCCGGGTTGACTTATTCAGGTGTGACAGATGCTGGATTCACTATGATTATGGGATCCTTCAAACAGGGCACCATAGATACTGAGCTGAATTTTAGTAGGGGACAGGTTGAACTTCCTGAAAACAGTCTTCCGAAAATCATGGAGAAATATGATAAGCAGGAGGTATATATCACTATGCGGGATAGCATTAAATTATTTACATCGATTTATACTCCTAAGGAGATGAATGGAAAGGCTCCAATGCTAATGAGCCGTACTCCCTATAATATTGAGGGAGGAGGAGAGGAAGCTTTTAACCTTTTTCTTCCAATTTATTTTCGATTTATTAAGGAAGGCTACATTTTTGTTTTCCAAGATGTACGTGGCCGATATATGAGTGAGGGAGAGTATGAACATGTTAGGCCGTTTAATCCTGATAAAAAGGGGACAGATATCGACGAGGCTTCAGACACCTACGATACAGTGGAGTGGCTACTACAAAATATTGAGAATAACAATGGGAACCTTGGAGTTTTTGGGATTTCTTATCCCGGCTTTTATTCCACCCTTTCCATTTTGGCCTACCACCCGGCTATTAAGGCAGTATCACCACAGGCACCGGTAACCAATTGGTGGATTGGCGATGACTGGCACCATAACGGGGCTTTCTTGCTGCTGGACGGTTTTAACTTCTATACCTTTTTTGGAGAGGATCATCCAGAGCCAAGTAGGCGGAATACTGCTCCCCGTTTCAGATGGGGTGTTCAGGATAACTATGAGTTTTTCATGCGTCATGGGACTATTAAAGAGCTGACGGAGAAATATTTTCCTGATCCAGACAGTTACCTGGATGTTCTCAGGAGTCACCCGGATTATGATGATTATTGGAAGTCAACTGACCCCCGTCCACACCTGAAAAAAATTAAACCTGCTGTTATGACCGTAGGTGGATGGTTTGATGCTGAAGATTGCTGGGGTGCACAAAAGACCTACAAAGCTATTGAGGTTCAAAACCCAGGAGCAGAAAATATTCTGGTTATGGGTCCATGGTCACATGGGCAATGGGCTGGTACGGCCGGTGAAAATATGGGCAATATGTACTGGGGCATGAATGCTAATGATAGGTTTCATGAGCAGGAAGTAGACTTCTTTAATTATTATTTAAAAGGAGAAGGAGATTTAGATCTCCCTGAGGCTTTGATTTTTGATACCGGTGCAAGTGAGTGGGTTGAATTTGAAACCTGGCCGCCTGAGGCTGCAAAAGAAATGACGGCATATTTTTATGCAGATGAAAAGCTGGGACTTGAAAAGCCGACGGAGAAAGAAAGTTTTGATGAGTATGTATCTGATCCGAATAATCCTGTTCCATACACAGAAGATGTTCATTTACGTCGAACTACCTCCTATATGAATGACGACCAGCGCTTTGCCTCTCGTCGCCCTGATGTAATGGTTTATCAAACAGAGGTTTTGGAGGAGGATATGACTGTTACCGGTCCTATTTATGCAGATCTTTATGTAAGTACTACCGGGACAGATGCTGACTTCATCGTGAAAGTGATTGATGTATTTCCTGACAATGCCTTGCCTTTGCCAGACCAGGATCTCGATATGCCACTGGCAGGATACCAGATGTTGGTTCGTGGAGAGGTTTTCCGTGGACGCTACCGGAATAGTTTTGAAAAACCGGAGCCTTTTGTTCCGGGCAAAGTAAGCCGGATAAAATATGAACTTCCAGGAATTGCCCATACCTTTAAGAAAGGACATAGGTTGATGATCCAGGTTCAAAGTTCATGGTTCCCCCTGGTTGACCGGAATCCCCAGAAGTTTGTGGATATTTACAACTGTACTGATGCCGATTTCCAAAAAGCAGATATTCGCATTTTCAGAAACAAAAAACATCCGTCTAACATATGTTTTATGGTGCTGGATTGAGACAGGCCTTTTATTATCTGGGTAAAACATCTAAAATGATTTCTTCTTATATTTACTGCTGATCGATCAATTTGGTTCGAAATAGCTTATTATGTCGAATCGCTTAAGCAAATCAAAAATGTTCTGGCCTACAATAATTATGGGGGTGCTTGCGATCGCCCTGTTTGTAATTGCAACACTGCAGGGTGAAGGAAAAAATATTGCCGGTCTTAAGCATGCCTGGGTAATGACCCGGCAGATCATACCCTTGCTTGTTTTTGCCTTCATAATGGCCGGTCTGGTACAGGTCCTCCTGCCCAAGGACTTGCTTGCAAAGTGGGTAGGGGATTCTTCTGGATTCCGGGGGATTCTTATCGGAACTCTTGCAGGTGCTATCACCCCAGGTGGGCCCTATGTTAGTTTACCTATTGTTGCCGGATTGTTGAGTGGCGGGGCTGGTATTGGCACAATGGTATCTTTTCTTACGAGCTGGTCACTCTGGGCTGTGGCTCGTTTACCTATGGAGGTAGGTATCATTGGTTGGAAATTTACACTAATCAGGCTCCTCAGCGTTTTGATTTTTCCTCCCCTTGCCGGAATACTTGCCAATGTCCTAAGTAAGTTTTTTAAGGTCTAATGTGAATATTATAACGACGATAATATTGTAACTTAGATTTATTTCCATTTGTTGATGACACGACTGAAAAACATATCCACAGAGCAAATTAAAAAATTCATCTGGATTTTTTATTCAGTGGGGATCATTGGTTTGGGCCTTCCATGGACACGTGTCTTTTTTACCTATCTAATACCCCTAAATTTCCTGGTAGCCTTTGTTGTCATAATTATCGCCGATCGTTCGGATCAAAAGGTTTTACTTCCGTTTGCCGTTGTGCTATTTATGCTGGGTTTTTTGGTTGAGGTTATTGGCGTAAATACTGGTCTAATTTTTGGAGATTTCTTTTTTGGAAAGACTTTGGGGCCTAAAATTTTTGGGACCCCCATATTAATTGGATGGAATTGGCTCATGTTAGTGTATTGCACCACCATTATTGTTTCGCAGGTTACAAGTCATCGCTATTTCGTATCCTTTTTAGCAACGGTTTTAATGGTGGTATTTGACATGGTCTTAGAAAATCCTGCAGGGATAATGGGCATGTGGAATTGGGATTGGGCTCATGTCCCCATGCAAAATTACCTGGCTTGGTTTATTATATCCTGGATTTTTAATGGAGCTCTTCAATTGCGTAGAATAAAATTAGTGAATCCAGTTGCTGGAACACTTTTCGCTGCACAATTTGTATTATTTCTATTCTTGAACCTGGTTTTCTTCCTGGAGCAAACATTAGCCCTGTAATTGCTGGGAAAGTTATTACCGAACAGCAGCTATTGATCAGAGATTCAATATAATTTGAAACCCCTGAAGGGGGTCTGGCGTTTCTGGATTCGAAGCATCTCAATTTGAAATAATTTCAACTTTTTGTTACAAATTCCTGACTCGTTCGTCTACTGTGTGAAATGAGTTTATTAATGAACATTTTAACGACAAATAAACTAACTACTTAATATTGAAAATCATGAAAAAACTTGTACTTGCCCTAATAATTGTCCTGGTTCCAGCGTGGGTTGTCGCTCAAAATTCTGCCATAGACCATGTATTTGAAAAATATTCCGGTAAGGATGGATTCGTTAGTATTCAAATCAGTAAAGGATTGCTTAAGTTGGCAGCCGGGCTGGATGAGGATGGAGAAACGGATAAGCTTTTAAAGAGTATTGATGGAATTAAAATACTTGCTGTGGAGGATGAAGAACTGAATGCCGGCCTTAATTTTTACAATGAAGTAATGTCATCTATGAAAACAGATAATTACGAAGAATTAATGACTGTCAATTCCAGTGATGCGGATATAATATTTCTGGCTAAGAAAAAGGGTGACCGGATTTCTGAATTCATACTCCTGGTTGGGGGAGATGATGACAATGCCCTGATATATATTAGTGGAAATATTCTACTGAAAGATATTTCAAAGCTTTCCAAATCACTAAATATAGAGGGTTCGGGATTAGAAAAGCTTGAAATGCTGGACGACGCTGATTTCCATGAGAAAAATCAAGGGATTTAACCTTTCTCGCATTCCTGTTCACTGATATAACCAACAGTGCGATTTGCTGTGAAAACAACAGGTCGCATTTTTTTTATGTGGATAATCATACTTTTCCAGTAGAAATTCCTTTGCTGTTTTCCTCCTCCTTTTATTAACTTTCGGGATTAATCTAAAACCCAGAGTCATGAAACGAGTTCCAGCTCTTCAAATTTCTATTTTTTCTTTATTTCTGTTTCTATCCTCCTGTCAGCAGGAGAAACAAGCTAATATCCTATATATCATGTCGGATGACCATGCTTATCAGGCTGTTTCGGCCTATGGTTACGGTTTGAACAATACGCCGAATATTGATCGTTTGGCTGAGGAAGGAATCCGCTTTACTAATGCTTTCTGTACCAATTCAATTTGCGCTCCCAGCCGCGCTGTTGTTTTAACCGGAAAGTTTAGTCATGTAAACGGCCATCTCGATAACTCATCCACCTTTGATGGGAGCCAGGTTACAGTGCCAAAATTGCTAAGAGAAGCCGGGTATGAAACTGCGATGATTGGCAAGTGGCATCTCAAGAGTGACCCTACCGGGTTTGATTTCTGGAAAGTTTTGTTGGGACAAGGCCCATATTATAATCCTGATTTGAAGGACTCTACCGGAGTTCGTAATTATGAGGGTTATACTACTACAATCGTCACGGATGAGGCTCTGAACTGGTTGAATGACCGGAATCAGGAGAAGCCCTTTTTCCTTATGGTACATCACAAAGCCCCGCATCGTAACTGGATGCCGGAGCCAAAATATTTCAATTTTGAAGAGAAAACTTTCCCTGTTCCTGATAATTACTTCGATGATTATTCCAATCGTGGAAGGGCTGCTAAAGAACAAAAAATGTCAGTCATTGTGGATATGATGATTGGATATGATTTGAAAGTTATTAATCCGGATACTACAGTCAGTCAAACAGGTGATAATTGGATAAAGGGAATGCTTGGTCGCCTAAACCCTGAGCAAAGAGCAGCCTGGGATGCTCATTACGATCCTATTATTGAGGATTTTTACAGTCAAAACCTTGAGGGTGAAGAATTGGCTCTTTGGAAATACCAGCGTTACATGCGTGATTACCTGGCTTGTATACAAAGTGTTGATGATCAGGTTGGCCGTCTGCTTGATTACCTGGATGAAACCGGATTAGTTGATAACACTGCTGTTTTTTATACCTCAGATCAAGGGTTTTATTTGGGCGAACATGGGTGGTTTGATAAGCGTTTTATGTATGAAGAGAGTCTGGGCATGCCTTTGCTCGTTCGATTACCTGGTGTAACTGAAGCTGGTACAAGCTCGGATGCCCTGGTCCAGCATCTCGATTTTGCTGAAACCTTTCTTGATTTGGCTGGTGCTGCTATACCTGAGGAAATGCAAGGCATGTCTATTTTAGAACCTATTCGCGAAACAGCGAATTCGGGAGGAATTCCGGGCGACTGGCGCAAATCCATTTACTACCACTACTATGAATATCCTGGGGCACATGCTGTCAAACGTCATTATGGAGTTCGTAATGAGCAGTATAAACTCATGCATTTTTACCATAATATTGATGAATGGGAAATGTATGACCTGGAGAAAGATCCCAAAGAGATGAATAATATTATCAATGATCCGGCCTACAAAGATATATTACTTGAAATGAAGGCCGAGCTGGCACGCTTGCAGGTACAATACGGCGATAGCGAGGAAGCTGCAGAGAAGCTTATTCCCATTCAATCCTAGCCAGTTAGATAAATTTTAGAATTTTTTAACATTTAATCATGTAACACTTCGCCACTTATTGCGTCATACTAATGAGTGCTATATGTGAAATAATAGGGAAAGAAAAGCGTTTTTATCAATATTGCAGTCAATAGCGTTTATTAAACGCAACTTTTCATAAATTCCGGTCTGCCGACAGTCCCCCAGATTTGTCGGCAGTTCTTTTTGTAGCATTCGAAAGCAGGTACAATAAATGCATGAAGAAAAATAAATCTACACATTATCAGGCTGTTAGCCTTGGTTCAGCACAAATAGTTAAGGATACACTTGTATTATTTAAAATTACTCACTTACCTTTGAGGCCAATATAAAGAAATGTTAAGCCGTAATCTAAATATCGCTATTCTTATTATTTTGGTCCTTAGTGGCCGAGAGTGAGAGGGGTGGTATATACCAAAAAAAAATTAAAGCCCTTCTCACATGAGAGGGGTTTTTTTTATGGTACAAGACACAAGGCAGAAGGCAAAAGTCAGTTTGAAGTGTTAAGGTAAAAGGAGTAAGTTTTGGATAAGTATAAAAAGATGATTAATCCATTGAGAAGTTTTACGGCCACACAGGGCCGGCGAATGGCGGGTGCTCGTAGTCTATGGCGTGCAAATGGAATGAAGGAGGAACAGTTTGGAAAACCTGTGATAGCTGTTGTAAATTCCTTTTCCCAGTTTGTTCCCGGACATGCCCATCTTCATGATGTTGGGCAAATGGTGAAATCGGAAATCGAATCTTTAGGATGTTTTGCTCCTGAGTTCAATACTATAGCAATAGATGACGGGATAGCCATGGGGCATGGAGGAATGTTATATTCACTCCCATCCAGGGATCTTATAGCCGATAGCATCGAGTATGTTTGTAATGCACACTGTGTGGATGCAATGATTTGTATCTCTAATTGTGATAAGATTACCCCCGGAATGATGCTTACTGCTATGCGGATCAATATTCCTGTAGTATTTGTGTCAGGTGGACCAATGGAAGCCGGTAGAATTGGGAACAAGGATTATGATCTGGTGGATGTAATGGTGGCCGCTGGAGATCCCCTTACTTCCGATGAACACCTCAGAGCTCTTGAGGAGAATGCCTGTCCAAGCTGTGGTTCCTGTAGCGGACTATTTACAGCTAATTCAATGAATTGTCTTAATGAGGCTCTAGGATTAGCATTGCCAGGAAATGGGACTATTCTCGCTACCCATGCAAACCGGAAGAAGCTATTTATTGAATCAGCGCACAAAATTGTTGAAATCACGGAGAAATATTACCTGGAAGGAGATGAAAAAGTCCTCCCTCGCAATATTGCTTCAAGGGCTGCATTTCTGAATGCAATGACCGTGGATATTGCAATGGGTGGTTCAACTAATACAATATTGCATTTGCTGGCTGTAGCTCACGAAGCTGAGGTGGATTTCACTATGGATGATATTGATGCACTGTCAAGAAAGGTGCCAAACCTGTGTAAATTATCCCCCAGCTCATCCTATCATATCCAGGATTTTGGACGAGCAGGTGGAATAATCGCTTTGATGGGAGAATTGGCTAAAGGTGGATTGTTGGACACTTCTGTTTATCGTATTGATTCAGATGATCTGGGAACTACAATTAAGGAATTCGATATACTATCTGCTGATGTGTCCATTCAGGCTATTGAGAAGTATTTGTCGGCACCGGGGTATGGCCCACGCACTCAGGATTTTGCATATCAAAATAAGAATTATCCAGAGCTTGATACAGATAGAACGACAGGTTGTGTCCGGGATATCCCAAATGCATACAGTAAAGATGGAGGATTAGCAATCCTATATGGGAATATTGCCCGAAATGGATGTGTAGTTAAAACTGCCGGAGTTAAGGAGAGTCATTTTGCATTTAACGGGTCGGCAAGAATATTTCATTCCCAGGATGATGCTTCAAATGCTATCCTTACAGATCAGATTCAAGCTGGTGATGTTATTTTGATATTGTTTGAGGGGCCTAAGGGAGGCCCGGGGATGCAGGAAATGCTCTATCCCACTTCATATCTTAAATCAAAAGGACTTGACCAATCCTGTGCCTTGATTACTGACGGCCGTTTCTCAGGTGGTACCTCAGGTTTATCTATCGGACATGTGTCGCCGGAAGCTGCTGCTGAAGGTGATATTGCTCTTGTACAAGAAGGAGATATTATAGAAATCAATATCCCTGAGCGTTCTATTAATCTAAAAATAAGCGATCAGGAGCTTTCAGAAAGAAGAAATAAGAAGTTGAATAATACGGTTTTTGGCTATCAACCGGTTCGCGAGCGTAAAATTAGTAAGGCTTTAAAAGCCTATGCTAAGTTTGTTAGTTCTGCCGACATGGGGGCTGTCAGAATTGTAGAATAAGTAATACCTGATTTCAAAATGACAGAATACACAGATAAATTGGAAGAGCGAATTCATCTCGGTGAAGAGATCAACGGTGGTGAAGCAATATTGCTTAGTTTAATGGAAGAGGGTGTAGAAACCATCTTTGGCTATCCCGGTGGAGCTATTATGCCTTTGTATGATTCCTTGCTTCAAAGTGGAGATAGTTTCCGGCATATTCTTACACGCCATGAACAAGGTGCAATACATGCTGCTCAGGGTTTTGCCAGGGCAACGGGAAAAACCGGGGTGTGCTTTGCTACATCCGGACCAGGGGCCACGAACCTTTTGACAGGAATTGCCGATGCCTACCTGGATTCAACACCTTTGGTTTGTGTCACTGCCCAGGTTGTGGATAATCTGGTGGGAACAGATGCTTTCCAGGAAATAGACATATTGACCATGAGTATGGCTGTTACAAAGTGGAACGCCAGGGTGGGTAGTATAGAAGAGCTAGCCACAGTTTTGGCTAAGGCATTTTATGTTGCCGGTACCGGTCGACCTGGTCCTGTGCTGATTGACATTACCAAAAATGTGTTTTCAGAAAAAGTAAAATTCAAATACACAAAATACAAGTCACTGCAAACATATAAGCCGATTATCCAGCCAGATCTTGAACAGG
Source organism: Bacteroidota bacterium (assembly GCA_030592205.1). GTDB lineage: Bacteria > Bacteroidota > Bacteroidia > Bacteroidales > UBA12481 > JAUVKA01. The sequence continues at coordinate 13,820 of JAUVKA010000034.1, forward strand.
TGATCAAAGCTGCAGATTGGATGAATACAGCCAAGAGGCCCATGATATTATTTGGGCAGGGTGTTATTCAGTCAAAATCTTCTGAGGAACTGAGAGAATTAGTTGAAAAGACAGGAATCCCTGCAGCTTCAACTCTTTTAGGACTTTCTGCTTTACCTGCAGGTCATCCATTATTCATGGGTATGCTTGGGATGCATGGTAATTATGCACCCAATCTTAAAACCGGGGAAACAGACCTTGTTCTGGCTATAGGGATGAGGTTTGATGATAGGGTAACGGGGAAAGTTTCTAATTATCTCAGGCAGGCCAGAATAATTCAGGTTGATATTGATCCAACGGAGCTGGATAAAAATATGGAGACAGAATTGGAAATCCTGGCGGATGCAAAAGCCTTTTTAATAAGCCTTATCCCTTTAGTCAGGGAAAACCAGCATGATGATTGGGTCAATAGTTTTGATGATTTAAGAAAAGAAGAACAAAGGGTAGTTATAGACCATGACCTAAAGCCCGAATCAGGAGAGATAGTCATGGGCGAGGTAATCATAGAAGTATCAAAAATTGTTGGTCCGAAGGCAATTGTAGTTACTGATGTTGGTCAGCACCAGATGAAGGTAGCCCGTTATTTTCCCTTGAAGACGGTCCGAACGCTTGTTACTTCAGGAGGACTAGGTACAATGGGATTTGGATTGCCAGCATCATTGGGAGCCCAATTAGGAAAACCGGATCGAACAGTAGTACTTTTTGTTGGTGACGGTGGATTACAAATGACCATGCAGGAGCTGATAACCATTGCTCATGAAGAACTTCCTGTAAAAATCATTTTACTAAATAATAGTTTCCTGGGTATGGTAAGACAGTGGCAGGAGCTTTTTTTTGACAAAAGGTATGCAAGCACCCCCATTACCGGGCCGGATTTTGTCAAACTGGCTGAAGCATGTGGTATGCGAGGAGTGAGGATTACCAACAGGGAAGAGCTGGCCAAGCAATTAGAACCGGCAATTTCTACGGATGGCCCTGTTCTGATCGAGGTTATGGTAGCAAAGGAAGAAAACGTTTTCCCGATGGTTCCTCCTGGGGCTGCAGTAACCGAAATGATATTATCAGCTAAAAAAAATAAATAATACTTAATTATCAATATTATGCAATCTAATAAAGAGTATTTAGTTACAACACTGGCCCAGGACAGGGTTGGATTGTTGAGCCGAGTGGCTATGGTTTTTTCCAGAAGAGGGATAAATATTGAAAGCCTCCAGCTTTCAGAAACTGCCATGAAGGGCATTGCCCAAATAAACATGGTGGTAAGAACGGATTCACGTACAATAAAACAAATC
>JAUVKA010000037.1 GCA_030592205.1 Bacteroidota bacterium
AAAAATGTCTGTATCGTAATTTGATTTTTTGCCCTGGATGGCCATGCAAATTCTTTCGAATCCCATGCCGGTATACACATGCATCTGTGGCAGGTTTTCCAGTTTACTTCCCATTTTCCGGTTGTATTGTATAAAAACCAGATTCCAGACCTCAATAACCAGGGGGTGATCTTTATTTACCAGTTTTTCTCCTGGAATCTGAGCTCGGTCCTCGTCATTGCGAAGATCCAGATGTATTTCCGAACAAGGGCCGCAAGGACCTGTATCTCCCATCTCCCAGAAGTTGTCCTTTTTTGAACCATCAAGTATCCTGTCGGCACTCAGATGCTTAAGCCAAAACTGATATGCCTCATTGTCCTTACTGAGATTGTCATTAGAATCTCCTTCAAAAACAGTTGCATATATCCGATCCGGATCCAGCCCCATCCAATCCACGAGAAATTCCCAGGCCCAGTCAATGGCTTCTTCTTTGAAATAATCCCCAAATGACCAGTTTCCAAGCATCTCAAACATTGTGTGATGGTAAGTGTCGTGTCCTACCTCTTCCAGATCATTATGTTTCCCTGAAACACGTAAGCATTTTTGAGAATTGGCAATACGCAGTGTATCTGGCTTTGAATTCCCTAGAAAGATATCTTTAAATTGATTCATGCCGGCATTGGTGAACATAAGAGTGGGATCATCCTTAATTACCATTGGGGCAGAAGCAACTATTTTATGATTTTTACTTTCAAAAAAGGCCTTGAATTTATCTCGTATTGATTTGGATGTTATCATAGTGGATCTTTTTGATATATGCGAAATAATTCTATTGTAAAGTTAGATTATTTAGATAATTTTGCGACACGAAGATAGTTATTGGTAATAATATATCTTAGAGAAATTTAATGGCAAAATCAAAGTATAAGTTTAATCCTGAATCGCTGTCTTTTGACCGGATTGAAAGAAGCCTGAAATATAAGGTTTTTCGCTTCATGGGATATATGGTTTCAAGCATTGTGATAGGAGGAGGATTATTACTTGTCATCTCACTTTTTTATGATCTGCCCAAAGAGAGGATGCTGAAAAGGGAAAACAGGTATCTTTTAACTCAATATGAATTGCTCAGTAAAAAAATGGATCAGGCCATTAATGTTCTTGATGATATCCAAAACAGGGATGATAATATTTACCGGGTAATTTTTGAAGCAGAACCAATCCCAAATTCCTTAAGAAATGCTGGTTTCGGTGGGGTCAACCGTTATGCTGATCTTGAAGGATATCGCAATTCAGATATAGTATCCAATGTGGCTAAACGTCTGGATATCATAATGAATAAGCTTTATGTTCAGTCAACTTCCTATGACAAGGTTTTTGAAATGGCCAAGAATAACGAAGAGATGATGGTGTCTATTCCAAGCATCAGACCGATAGCCATTGACGAGTATAAAAGGATTTCTTCTTATTTCCGTCATCGCCGTGTGCATCCGATATTGAAAATTATTCGTCCACATACCGGTGTTGATTTTACAGCTCCCAGAGGAACATTCGTACGTGTTACAGGTGATGGAGTAGTTGAAAAAATTAAGTCAAACAGATCCAGATCCGGTTATGGAACTTATATTCTGGTAAATCATGGTTTTTCATACCAGACCTTTTATGCCCATCTGGATAAAGTGCATGTTAAGGTTGGTCAAAAACTTACCAGAGGGGATGTAATCGGTGAGGTTGGCAATACAGGACTTTCTGTGGCTCCTCATTTGCATTATGAGGTTAGAAAGAACGAAAAGATGATCGATCCTATTAATTTCTTTTTCCAGGAAATTACGCCGGAAGATTACCAGAGGATGATTGAATACTCAAGGTTGACAGGCCAGGCATTAGACTGATTCATTCGAATTTCCAAATATTTTGCCATATAAAGAACCGAATATCGAAAAAGTATTCTACTCTATCGGGGAAGTTGCCGAAATGTTTAGTCTTCCGGCTTCAACCCTAAGGTATTGGGAACAGGAATTTTCAATTCTCAAGCCTAAAAGGAATAAAAAGGGAACGCGGTATTTCACAAAGAAAGACATTGATAATCTTCATTTGATCTATCACCTGATAAAAGAACGGGGTATGACTCTGAAAGGAGCCAGGCAGAAGATCAAGGAGAATAAGGATGACCTTGATCAAAATGTTAAAGTGGTCAAGAAACTGCAGGGGATCCGAGACCTCCTAATTTATATCCGAGACGAGATCTAAAAGGTCAGGACATGAAAGTTAAAGAAATTATCGATGTTGTTGAATCGTTTGCTCCCACCGGCATTCAGGAATCATGGGATAATTCGGGATTAATAGTTGGTGAAGCCGAATGTGAAGTTTCAGGTCTGTTGCTTTGTCTTGATATCACTGAAGCTGTATTGGATGAGGCAAAGGAGATGGGATGTAATATGATTCTTTCGCATCATCCCATGGTGTTTACGAGTTTCAGGAAATTCAGTGGAAATGATCCTGTTAGCCGTTTAATACGGCGGGCTATAAAGGAAGATTTCATCATTTATTCAGCTCATACCAATCTCGATCAAGTGCCAGATGGTGTGAGTGGAGCAATCGCCGAAAGGATTGGTCTGCTTGAAACCAGTATCCTGGTGCCAAGGAAGGATGACCTGCTCAAATTAGTTTGTTTCATCCCTGAAGAGCACTATGAAGTCGTGTCTGCAGCTGTTTTTGAGGCTGGGGCCGGCCATATAGGGAACTATGACTCATGCGGTTTTTGCACAACAGGAACAGGGTCTTTCCGGGCTCTAGAGGAAGCAAGTCCTTTTGTGGGACAATTGGACGAAGTACATCAGGAACCTGAAAAACGCTTTGAAACAATTTTCCCCAAACACTTGCGCAGAAACATTATTTCTGCCCTTATTGAAGTCCATCCTTACGATGAAGTAGCATATGACCTTTATCCTTTGGTTAATGATAATCCCGCATACGGGTTAGGGGTGCTTGGGCATCTTCCCAAAGCTCTTTCGGAAATTGATTTTTTACAGAATATTAAAAATCATTTTGGAGCCAAATGTATCCGGCATACTGCCTTATTGGGTAAGGAAGTAAAGCGTGTAGCTGTATGTGGCGGGAGTGGTAGTGAATATCTCAATCATGCTATTAAGGCAGGTGCTGATGTATATATTACAGCAGATGTAAAATACCATCAGTTCTTTGATACAGATGGAAAGATTCTTCTCCTGGACATCGGGCACTATGAGAGTGAGCAAGTGGTCTTTAGTATTTTTAATAATCTTTTTTTGAAAAAAATGACTAACTTTGCGATTCATTTGTCGAAAATAAGTACAAATCCAATTAATTATTTCTGATTTTATGGCTGATAAGAGTACTGGCATAAAAGAAAAGGGGCCTAGTGTTGAGTCCAAGATCAAAGATCTATATGAAATTCAACGTGTTGATTCAGAGATTGATAAGATTAGAGTCCTGAGGGGGGAGCTTCCTTTGGAAGTACAGGATCTGGAAGATGAGTTAGCCGGGCTTGAAACCCGGGTTAAAAACTTTGAGGAGGAGGTTAAGGAACTCGAGGGAGCAATTTCTAAGAAGAACAATGAAATTGCAGATGCGCAGGGCATGATTAAGAAATACGAAACTCAGCGGGATAATGTGAGAAATAACCGTGAATATGACTCCCTGTCAAAAGAGATAGAATTCCAAACTTTGGAGATCCAGCTCTGTGAAAAGAGAATAAAGGAATTTACTGTTCGCCTGGCTGATAAAAAGACAATGATCGAGGATTCAAAGTCTGGCTTTGAAGATCGTAAAGGGGATCTGGATGCCAAGAAAATGGAATTGGATGAGATCATTGCTGAAACTCAGAAGGAAGAGAAGAACCTGGTGGCTAGCTCTGAGGAGATAAGTAAAAGAATTGAAGATCGTTTGCTGTCTGCTTATAAGCGTATCCGTAAGAATGCAAGGAATGGTCTTGCAGTAGTTAGTGTTGAAAGGGATGCTTGTGGCGGTTGTTTTAACCGTATTCCCCCGCAACGGCAACTCGACATACGTTCCAGGAAAAAAATCATTGTTTGCGAATATTGCGGCCGTGTACTGGTTGATGCTGATATCATGAATGATAAGGAGCCTGAAAAAGAGCCGGTAACTGAGAGCAAAAAGGTAAGCAAAAAGGCAGCCAAAAAAGTGACTAAAAAAGTGACTAAAAAGGTGGCTGCAAAAGAGACTAAAAAGGTGGCTAAAAAGTAGAAGAGGGTAATAATTCGTATATTTAATGGGTAATAGCCACTGGTTATTACCTTTTTTTATGAAAAAACTGATAATATTTATTCTGATTTCATTTTTGGTTCTGGAGCCTGGTTTTAGAAGTGCTTCTTTGCAGGCACAATCCCTAAGTAGTTGGCAGAATGATTTATTGAATCTGGATTTGGAAACGGAACTTGCAAAAAATCCATCTAAAACCCCATTTGTATACCAGTATTCTAAGGTTTATAGAGAATTTATGAGGACAATGCTCAGCCAGAGCATTGATAATTATAAAAAAATGAGCTTAGAGGTTGACCTTATGCTGGATTTAGCGAAGGGCCAGAAGAAAAAAATCAAGACAGATTATGATAAAACATCCTTGATGGTTGGAGCTTTGTTGTTTCGTGCTGTCAGTGGAGGTCAGTTTGGAGAATATGTACAATCTGCAAAAGACCTTTATCGTGCCTATAAATATTATCTTGATCTACTGCTTCTGCGTGCAACACACCCAAGTACAAAAATCTATGGGGGTATCATGGCTCTTTTGTATGGTGAACTCCCCAATGAGTATTACAATTGGCTGGCCATACTTGGAATTCGTTTAGATCCTGATGATGGTTTCAGGCAATTGAAGGAGGCATACTATGCTACACGTTTATCCGGGGGATCTGTTCATGATGAATCAGCATTGATACTGATCATTGCTATGAAGGAGTTTGCAGATGACCCAAAGGCAGCATGGAATTTCATTCAAACTGAAGAGCTGGAAAAACATCCAAATATTATTCTCAGATATTATTCTGCGCTTGCTGCATTCCGGGCAGGCCATACTGCAAAGGCTCAGTTATTAATAGATGAATTAGTTGACTCAGGTGTTGCAGCTAAACTGCCCTATATTTATTATCAGCGGGGACGATTTATGCTATTTCAGGATGATCCCCTGGCCATTGAAGCTTTCGAAATGTTTTTAAACTTGAACAAGGGAGATAATTACATCAAATCAAGCTGGCAAAAGATGGGCTGGCATTTTATCATGCAGGATAATAACGATAAGGCTGGTGAGGCTTTTCGTCAGGTTGGTATTAGTGGGAAAAGATTTGTGTATCCTGATCAACAGGCTTTGAGGGAGATAGAAAATGATCCTGTGCCTGAGAAAAAGGTTTTGCGACTAAGGCTTTTGTTTGATGGTGGTTATTATGAGAAATGCCTGGATGAATGTTCTCATTTCGAAAATGCCAATTATATAGGCCTTAGCCGAGGGCAGATTGTAGAAGTCTTATACAGGCAGGCCAGGAGTCATCACTACCGGGGAAACCATGCCCGTGCAATCGATTATTACCAACAAATAGTAGAAAAGTATTCTGATGTACAGTCCTATCAAGTACCCAAAGCAGCGTTACAAGCTGGGATTCTATTGGCTCAGTCTGGCCAGAAGCAAGAAGCTGAGGAAATGCTGAAGAAGTGTCTGAAAATCAATGACTACGGATTCCAGGCAACAATAAAACGAGAAGCTCAAAGCGCTTTGCGAAAGCTTTAAGATTACCAACTACCTCCAGCTCCTCCACCGCCGAAGGAACCTCCACCTCCACCGCCAAATCCTCCGAGACCGCCACCACCACTGAATCCGCCGAAAGAGCCACCATGTGAACGGCCTCCTGATCCCATCATTGACAGAAGAATCAAGAATGGGAGATTTCTACCCATATGACTATGCCTGCCAGTTCTTGAACCTCCTCCAAAGATGGCCATTAGTAGAAATATCAGGAAAATTATACCTCCAATCGAAATACCTTTGGATCCGCTAGCACGCTCAATGTATTCATCAGCAGTGAATTCTCCTTTAGCAAAAGAAATAAGAATATCTGTTGCTTGATTTAAACCTCCGAAAATATCATTTTCCTTAAATCGTGGGATAATTTCATTGTCGACAATCCTGTTAGCAAGGATATCAGGAACTGCTCCTTCAAGCCCATAACCAATTGTCATATATACCTCACCGCGACTGGAAACGGTTTTAGGTTTAATAAGAATAACTATTCCATTATCCTTTCCCTCAGTTCCAACGCCCCATTTTTCTCCGATGCGTGTTGCATAATCACTTGGATCATATCCTAACAGATCCTTGACAGTTATGATATAGATCTGAGTGGATGAACTGTAATAGAAATCCTGTAATTTTCTTTCCAGGGTTTCGCTGGTTCTCTGATCCAGAAAGCCGGCAAAGTCGTTTACCATCCTGGGTGGATTCATCGGATCCGGCAAATCCTGTGCTTTAAGAGATATCGAATATCCAAAAGACAGAAAAGCTATTAAAAGAAAATAGGGAATTGATTTTATTAATTTATTACTCATAGTCATTTTACTTTCCGAATGAAATATCATCCGGCAGCTCATTCTCATCGTCGGATTGATAAGGGAAATGTTCTTTTAATTTCTGACCAGCCATTTTAATTCCTTTAGAAAGGCCATCAGCCATATTGCCTGCTTGAAATTCTTCCTGCATGCTTGATTTTACATCTTCCCAGAAATTTTCAGGAACCTTTTCATTGATCCCGGCATCACCAAGAATAGCAAATGCTTTATTCCTGGCAGCCAGGTAGAATAATACACCATTTCGCTGTTCTGTTTCAAGCATTTTTAGCTTAGTAAAAACATAAGCAGCCTGGTCGAGTACATCACCTTTGAAAGAAGATTCAATATGAACCCTTATTTCTCCGGATGTATTTTTTTCTGCTTCTTTAATAGCTGACACAATGGCATCTTTATCAGCTTTCGAGAATAATTTCTTTGCTGCGCTCATAATTAAAACTCAACTACAGGTGCTTGATCAGATCCTTCAACAGCTTCGAAATAGGGCTTCTTTTCGAAATTAAATAGACCGGCCCAGATATTTTTGGGGAATATTTTGATGAATGTGTTGTAATCCCTGGAAAGTTCGTTAAATTTTCTCCTTTCGGTAGAAATACGATTTTCTGTGCTTTCAAGCTGCACCTGCAGGTCCAGAAAGTTCTGATTAGCTTTTAGATCGGGGTATTTTTCAACTACCACCAAAAGTTTACTAAGAGCTGAACCTAATTGAGCCTGTGCATTTTGAAATTGCTGAATGTTTTGCTGAGTCAGTTGGTCAGCATTGATATTGATGCCAGTAGCCTTGGCCCTGGCCTCTACAACGGCAGTAAAAGTTTCCTGCTCGTGGGCAGCATAACCTTTTACAGTATTAACTAAATTTGGGATCAGGTCAGCTCTTCGCTGATAAACATTTTCAACATTAGCCCACTGACCATCAACACTTTCACTCTTTGTTACCATTCCATTGTAAGTTCCCTTAACCGATGAATACAGGAACAGTGCAATAACTGCAATAATGGCAATTGTAATCCAGGTTCTTCTGTTATTTTTCATTTGTATAAGATTATATTTCTACTGAACTAACCCATTGAAGCTGCTGGGATACTGGCAATTAGGCATGTTAGCCCCGGCTTTTGGATATAAATACAGCATTTCGATACTATTTGGATCAAAATCTGTTCCAAACCAGGATGAAAAGTAGATAAAGGATAAAAAATTACAGGAATGGTTTCCAGAGATCTTCCCTGAAGTTCGAACGGTCTGTCGGTTCGCATTCATCCACGTTTGAAACCGATTTGGTAGTATAAACCATATCTTCCAGTAATTCGGGAGATCTTCTGACTCCTTCACCAATATTTAATAAGATTTTTTCACCCTCTCTGAACAGACCCTTTTTGAGTCCTTCGAAAAAACCACCAACTGCGATGGTTGCAGCAGGACCAATTTTTATAGTTGATTCATAGGCTACCAAACGGGCCACTTCTGTACACAGGTCTTCGTTGAAGGTAATTATCTCTCCTCCTGTTTTTTTGCAGAGTGAACCAATGATTGGGAATGTTTGAGGATTTCCGTTAGCCAGTGTGGGTATCCTAGTAACCGGGCTGTCGTAGATTGGAAAATCATGTTCCCAGCCATCTGGAAAATTGTTTGCTTTCGCTTTGTCCCAGGCGGCCGTCATAGGATCACATCCACTGGCCTGAACCATAATATAACGAGGATCTTTTTTCACTAATCCTAATGATTCAATATCTCTGATAGCCTTATCGATTGCGATGGGTCCAGTACCGCCGGCAAGAGCTTGAACATATACATCAGGCACGGTTCCAAGCTGGCGCAACCATTCAAACACCTGGGTCTTTTTTGCCTCTACCCGGGCTGGATCGATATTTCCACCCGACATGTGTATTCCGTGTTTAACTGAATATTCAGCACAAAGCTTCTTGGCCAAAGCGTAATCGCCTTTAACCCTAAATACTCTTTGACCGTAGCAGCTGACACCTGCCTCATTGGCCTTTAAGGCATCATCAGGGATAAATACGGCCAGGGAAATCCCGGCGAGGGCAAGATAGTGAGCATAGGCATTTGCTATATTGCCAGTGCTGGCAACACAATACTGTGTGATACCATTCTCTTTCAGTACAGAGGCAGCTACAGCTGCAGCAACATCCTTAAATGTACCTGTTCCGGGATTTTCATCATTCCGGTAGGCCAATACTTCGAGATTCAGTCCGAATTGTTCTTTTGCAAATACTTCCAGGAAGTTCCATCGATCCACCTTGATGGCTCCTTCCCCCTCGCTAATTATATTTTCCTTGTTTTCAAGGGGCAGAAAGTCGAAATAGTGAAATACAGAAGTAGCCTGGCTATTATCCTTGTCAATAAGGCCCTTTATCTTTTCAAGATCCGTATGATATTTTACATCTACCCATTTACTACCACATTGGGGACACTTCTGTCCTTCCTGGAACCATTCCTTGAAGCTGTCAATATGAGTTTCGCAGGAGCGACAAACAAAATAATACTTGGGATTTGGCATCTATGAAAACTTTTATACTGTTTATATGATCATTCCGGCAGCCACGGTTTCGTTTGTGGCTTCATCTATTAGAATCAGGCTGCCTGTTATCCGATTTTTTGTATAAGAATCGTAGTATAAAGGCTGAGTGGTCTTTATCCTTATGCGGCCAATGTCATTCATCTTAATTTCCTTGTCGGAAGTGTTTTCCTCAAGGGTATTGATATCCATTTTGTAATCGATCTCTTTAATTATGCAACGTACATCCCGGGTGGTATGCTTTATGGCATATTTTCCTCCGTGTTTCAAAGGCTTTTCATTGAACCAACAAATCATCAGGTCGATATTCTGCCCAACCATTGGCTGCTTATCCCTGCTTACAATCATGTTGCCCCGGCTGATATCAATATCATCTTCAAGCTGGATTGATACTGATTCGGTAACTTTTGCTCCCTGAAGAGAATTGCCAAAAACATCCACTGTTTTCACAACTGATTGGAGGCCTGAGGGTAAAACAGTTACCTGGTCGCCCGGGCGGAACCATCCTCCTGAAATTCGACCTGCATATCCTCTGTAATCATGGAACTCTTCAATTTGCGGACGGATCACATACTGAACTGCAAAACGGGGATCATCCAGGTTTCGGTCATATGTAATGTCGATCTCTTCTAATAATTTTAAAAGGGGAGGGCCGCTATACCAATCCATGTTTTTGGAGGTATTAACCACATTGTCACCTTTAAGAGCACTTATTGGAATGAAACGAAGGTCACGAATTTTCAGCTTTCCAGCTATTTTATAAATATCTGATTTAATATTTTCATATGTAATCTGATCATAATCCATCAGATCCATCTTATTTACGCATACCACAAGGTGGGGTATATGCAAGAGCGTAGCAATAAAGGAATGGCGAATGGTCTGCTCAAGTACTCCGTGCCGGGCGTCAATAAGGATCAGAGCCAGGTTGGCCGTAGATGCACCGGTAACCATATTGCGTGTATATTGAATATGCCCGGGTGTATCAGCAATAATGAACTTCCTTTTTGGTGTGGCAAAATACCTGTATGCCACGTCAATTGTAATACCTTGCTCCCGCTCGGCACGCAGTCCATCAGTGAGTAAAGCCAGATCAATTGTTTCATTTCCACGTCGAATACTATCACGGTGAACAGCTTCCAGTTGATCTTCGAAAATTGATTTGCTATCGTATAAAAGGCGCCCAATCAAAGTAGATTTTCCATCATCCACACTGCCTGCGGTTGTAAAACGCAGGAGCTGCATGTCAAGATAGGCGTCGGAGTTGAATTCAGACATTTTATTCTGATCTTAGTTTTGATTAATTTATTCCTTATTTACATCTTACATCTTACATCTTACATCTTACATCTTACATCTTGTATCTTGTATCTTGTATCTTGTATCTTGTATCTTGTATCTTGTATCTTGTATCTTGTATCTCTAGAAATACCCTTCTTTTTTTCTATCTTCCATTGCGGCTTCAGATCTTTTATCATCAGACCTGCTGCCTCTTTCGGTGACTCTTGTTGCTGCAATTTCTTTTATAATATCCACAAGGGTATTTGCTTTTGATTCAGTAAGCCCCGTACAGGAAATGTCACCGATAGTCCGGCAACGAATATCCATCTCAATAATTTCCTCTGTGGGTTTGAGCTTCATAAAGGGAGCCCAGGCAAGCAAAACACCATCACGGTTAAAAACTTTACGCTTGTGAGTGAAATATAGACTGGGCAGATCGATATCATCCTGATAGATGTATTGCCAGATATCCATCTCTGTCCAATTCGAAAGGGGGAAAACTCTGAAATGTTCACCCATATTCATTTTTCCGTTGAAAAGATTCCAAAGTTCTGGCCGTTGATTCTTCGGATCCCATTGACCGAATTCATCTCTATGGGAGAAGAAGCGCTCTTTCGCTCTGGCCTTTTCCTCATCTCTTCTTCCTCCACCTAAGGCTACATCAAACTTGTATGTTTCAATTGTGCCCAATAGGGTTCCGGTTTGGAGGAGATTACGGCTTGCATTGTATCCTGTCTCCTCAACGGCCTCACCATTATCGATCCTTTCCTGCACCAATCCTACAACCAGGCGTGCGCCAAGCTCCTCTACCAGCTTATCCCGGAATGTGATTGTTTCTTCGAAGTTATGGCCAGTGTCGATATGTGCCAGTGTGAAAGGTATTCTTTGAGGCCAAAATGCTTTTCTCGCCAGGTGAACCATTACGATAGAATCCTTGCCGCCTGAAAAAAGGAGGGCGGGATTCTCAAATTGTGCTGCAACCTCCCTCATAATGAAAATGGATTCATTTTCCAGTTCGCGGAGGTGATTAATTTGATAACTATTCATAGATAATCTTTTCATTTCCTTTCATATGTAATCCGCATTCCTTACTTGAATTATCTTCCCACCACCACCGTCCTGTACGGATATCCTCTCCATCCTGTACAGCTCTGGTACAGGGACTGCAACCTATACTGTGAAATCCACGGTCGTGTAGAACATTATATGGAACATGATTTTCACGAACGTACTGCTGCACTTTCTCAAGCGACCAATCGATAAGAGGATTATATTTTATTAAACCATAATTGCTGTCATTCTCAAAATGTGCAAGATTTTGACGATCAGAGGATTGTCCGGAGCGTATGCCTGTCACCCATATGTCAGCACTTTCAAGGGCACGTTTGATGGGAATCACCTTTCTGATATTGCAGCACTCCTTCCTGTTCTCTACACTTTCATAAAAACTATATGGCCCTTTTTTTGTCATCAACCTTTCAACTGCATCTCTGTCGGGGTGAAACACATGAATCCTTTTGCCATATTTAGCAAGGGTTCTACTATGTGTTTTATAGGTTTCTTCAAATAAGCGTCCTGTATCCAGAGTGACCACCTTAATTGGGATGTTTTCAGTGAAAATAATGTCAGTAATGATCTGATCTTCCATACCAAAACTGCTTGAGAAAAGGATTCTTCCCAAATGATTCTCTGCCAGGTAACTCAGGGTCTGCTTTATATTCATCCCCTTGGTTTCACGGGCAAGCTTCTCTGTCATATCCATAAACAACCTTTGCTTCATGGTGTTTGTGATTCAGGATAAAGCGAATCACAATCACCAAAAATGAGCTGCAAAGGTACTATTTTAATTTTTTTATACCTTGAAATTATTAAGTCTGTAATCTACCAAAATACAATATACAGGGTAGCCACGATTGCCATCAGAATAAAGGACCAAACCTTAAATGAAGTTTGTGTATGGAAAAGGCCTTTATCAAATTTTATAGCCTTAGGATGGTCTGTCTTTCTCTCTATCAGACTTATTATAATCATTATGCCTGACAGGATTAAGAATACATAACCCCAGCGGTTCATAAATGGCACCTGAGGCAGCAATACCATAAAAGCAAATGAAAGCGGGATACTTAATCCGGCTCCCCACAGAGCGGCATTAGGCGTTGATCGCTTCCAGAACAGTCCGAATAAGAATATGGCACAAACCCCGGGAGTTATGAAACCTGTGAATTCCTGGATATATTGAAAAGCCTGATCGAGTCCGCTAAGCAGAGGCTGAGCAACAATAACCGCGATTATCAATGCAGTAAGACTGGTCAGTCGGCCCACTGTGACAAGATTGGTTTCACTACTTTTTTTATTGATCAAGTTTTTATAAATATCCATTGTAAAGATGGTGGCTGTTGAGTTTAGCATTGAAGCCAGTGAGGAAACGATTGCAGCTACGAGTGCCGCAAAAGCAATCCCCTTTATCCCGGATGGAACAAAATTATGCAGGAGCCAGGGATAGGCCTGATCGGATTTAGTAATGGTTTCAACCCCATCAAGACCATAATCGGCAGGGTTTTGGTTGATGAGAAAGGCAGCAATCCCGGGAACTACAACGATAAGAGGAATCAATAATTTGAGGAATCCGGCAAATACCATACCCTTCTGGGCTTCGTGAACAGATTTGGCCGCCAGTCCACGTTGGATAATATACTGGTTAAAACCCCAATAGGAAATATTGGCTATCCATAAACCTCCGATTACAACACTAAGACCGGGAAGATCCATCCAGGCATCTTTTATCCCGCCCGAGCCGTCAGGGATCATTACTTCACCCTTCTGGATTATCATACTAAACTTCTCAGGGACAGCTTCCAATAGGTCAACAAATCCCGCCACCACACCATTGCCAGCACCAAGGGCTTTGAGGGCCAGGTAAGTGGTTATTAAACCACCGGCGATAAGGAATACAACCTGTACTACATCGGTCCAGGCCACGGCTTTAAGTCCACCATAAATTGAGTATACGGCTGCAAATACTGCCAGCCCTATAATGCCCCATATCACAGGAACTCCCATGATTGTATTAAGAGCGAGAGCGCCGAGCCATAGAACAGAAGTCAGGTTAACAAAAACATAAATCAGCAGCCAGAAGGTAGCCATAGCTGTTCTGACCCGGTTATCATAGCGTTCCTGCAGGAATTGGGGCATTGTGTAGATGTTCTTTTTCAAAAAAATCGGAAGAATATATACCCCAACAATTATAAGTGCAATGGCTGCCATCCATTCGTATGAAGCTATTGCAAGCCCGATAGCAAAGCCACTTCCTGACATTCCGATGGTTTGCTCTGCAGAGATATTAGCTGCAATCAGGGAGGCTCCAATCGCCCACCAGGGAAGAGATTTACTGGCCAGGAAGTAATCTTGGGCTGTTTTTTTATGCCCTTTTTTTTCTCGGGAGATAAACAATCCCATGGCTACAATCAATAAGCAATAGCCGATAAAAATTATATAATCCAGGGTTGAAAAACCGTTCGTCATAATTCAAGATCTTTAAAAATTCTATTCGTTAAATGCTGATTTAATAGCATTGATTTGTATTCCGAAAATATTTTTTATTACCTCCTTAAGTATTTCTTCCTTTCCACTAATATGGAGAGTGGTACAAGTATGCTCGAATGAGCCGCCGGGCATTAATACAGCAGCTGCAGATGAGGTTTCCAGTTCGTAAAATGGGCCTAATTGTGAGCCGTCATCAAGAGGACCGTCGTTATATGAGTTGATTACATCCCCACCGAAAGGCTTGTCTTGAATCTCCCACATACTATTGACATAGCCTTCGTGCTGCTCAGGCTTGTTGTAGTAAACTAATGTCAGCAATCCCTCGTCACTATCGTAACTTCCCAGATAATTCTTTGCCCTTAATGGTGATAATCCAATTTTTCCGCGCTGGTTTCCGTCGGCTTTGAATAGAATGATTCCATCCTTTACTTTTAGGCGATTAGCTGGTACTTTCCCGAAGTAATTGTCGTTGACTACAGGACCCAATTCTTCCTCAGCGCCTTCCACGTAAGGTACAAGTACAGTGTTGGTTGGAGAGGAGATAAGTTGTCCAAGGATCCATATTGATAACAGACCGGATTCTTTGGTCCAGGCAATTTTGCCAGTGTTGGTGATCTTGTTAACCGACTGATATGCAACAGTATTAAGGTCTTTAGGTATTTTGACTCCTGATACATTTAAAATCTCCTCACTACTTAATAGCTTAACCGATCGATCT
>JAUVKA010000048.1 GCA_030592205.1 Bacteroidota bacterium
CCCACCGCGATCTTTTTGATAAAACTAAAGTTGTGATCAGTTGTGAAAAAGTAAAAAAGCCTCTAGCCGTACGTTATGCCTGGGCACGAAATCCACTGGGCAACCTGGTCAATGGAGCTCACACTGACAGGATGATACCTGTTCCCTCTTTCAGAACCGACTCATGGGACTGGCCAGAGGCTCCTTTCGCTGAGAATAAAGATCCAATCTTCCAAAAACACCGTGAGAAACTAAGGGAAATGAAGAGAGAGCTTGAGAAACGTAAATTTTGACTTACTTATACTTTCCTGCACAAACTATATAATTTGTGCCATCGCTACCATTGCTTAGCCGATAATAAGTCGTTTTTTGAAACAGCCCACCCTGGTCGGGTTTTGTGTAGATATAGTCTACCCAACCGGTTCCATTTGCCAGAGCACCAGCAAGTATCTCATCTCTGAATAATTTTCCAGCGGCATCAGGTTTTCCCTTGAAATTAGCCCCAATGATGCTTGAATTAGTTGCATGCGCCACTACAGTAAGATCAGTATTGTATGCAAAACAGTATAGTGCACCATTCTCAGAATCCTTATAAGGAGCCTCCTGATTATTAATAAGGGAAATAGTTCCAGATGCATCCGACTCAATATTTGCAGAAGTCAAATTCACTAACTCAATAACCATCTCCTCCGTGATATTATCCTCGGCATGCAGTATCACACTGTATGTATTCAGGATTTTCTCAAGAGTACTACTTCCATCATCTTCCTTGTTGCTTTTGAGCTTATCCAGATTTTCCTGAAAAAACTCGATCAGCTCGTCAGAAACAGATTTATTAAAGGCATAATACAATAGATCAATCTGGACAATATATGCTATTGAGAAATCTTGTAAATCTAAGCCTAAACCTCCTATTATCAGACTGTTAGCTTGTTCACTATAGGAAATACATTGAACCTCCCCATGAGAAAGGGCTGAGTATAAGGCACTAGTATTTTCATATGAAATGAGATTGCCTTGGTCGACACCTCTGTCGAGGAGCAAGTTATAACTTGGATAACCTTGGATATAGCCGATGGTATACTTGTTCATATCTGCATCTGTGACAATTTTGACTCCTCCCCCAGACAAGGAAATCAATACTTCCTTATGAGGTGAAATAGGACCTACCCATTTAAAAAGGTTTATGCGCTCGGCATTTTGAACCATAGAAAATAATACTGTACCAGGATCCTCCTGTATATTTTGATACGCCTCACTCCAATCCGAAATTATGAAATTTGATTTGTCCAGTTGAATTCCCATCTCTTTAAAAAGGGCAAAAAGCAGATCGGCAGAAACACCGTTAACGATTCCAGCCTGTTCATAATTGTAAGGAGGAAAATTTTCCGTTAAATAATTGAGCGATTCAGCCTCTTCAATGAGTTTGTGCTTACTATTAAATATACTTCCTTTTTCACAAGCCTGCCCAATTATAAAAATCCCCATAATCAAAAGAGTGAATACCTGAAAAGAATACTTCTTAGTTTTCATAGAATAGGTGGTTAACAGTCTATAGAACGATGCCTTGCTTGATCACCAAAAGTAATAAAAAAATCCTTTAACAGTGTTTAACATGATATAACCAATACTAACATTCAAGTTATTTAGTTTTGACGAGTGCGTTTAAATCAAACCAAAACTATAATACCATGACAAGAATTACAATCTTTCTAGTATCAGCTTTCTTGCTATTTTCCTCCAGCCAATCATTTTCTCAACTACAAATTGGACATATTAACACCAATCAACTGATAAGCACTATGCCAGAAGCTGACTCTGCCCAAGTACAGCTGCAAGCTTTAAACGATCAGCTGGTAAGGACTAGTGAGGAACTACAGGTTGATTACCGCCAGGCATATGTAGATTACGAGAAGGAAGTGGCGACCATGTCAGATCTTGTACGCAAAACTAAAGAAGATGCGCTGAACGATATGATGACACGAATACAGGAATTCAGTCAAATGTCACAACAAGAGATAAATAATAAGCAGGACGAGCTTTATCAACCCATTTTGGTTAAAGCACAGAATGCTATACAGGAAGTAGCTGACGAACAAGGCTTTGATTATATTTTAGAAACTGGACAAGCGCAAGTGCTTACCGTCCCCAAGGATGAATCACTGAATGTAATGAAACTTGTTCAGGCCAAACTGGGAATTATCGTCAAATAAAGCCAGATTATCAGATCGGCATTACTCTGTCTTTAAAATAGTGATTACATTTACCATGCCTCCCAGTTTTGGTTTGGAATAATCTAATACTACTATTAATGACAAAGGATTTCTCAAACTCCGTCATTCTTCCCGATGATCTGCCTGCTATTAAGCCTTCTGAGTTTAATCCCATCGACCGAAAATATCTGAAACTAATCTTCATCCGACAGACTATTGCCTGGATAATTATGATTCTCTCTGGTCTGTTATTCTTTTTACTGGCAAAAGAAGATTTACCAAACTTTCTTCCATGGATCCTGGGCGGGATCCTTGTAGCCATTTATTGTTATTCTATTATAATTACCTATATATCATTTCCTTACCGTGGATATCTGATTCGTGAAAAGGATATTGCATATAAGAGGGGCTTAATTAAGTTTAAGCTTACCTCAATCCCCTTTAGCCGCATACAACATGTTGAATTGATTCAGGGCGTTATCGCTAAACAAATAAATCTGGCCTCTATAAAAATCTACACAGCTGGAGGCAGCTCCGATGATCTGAGCATCCCTGGCTTACCTATAGAAACAGCAAAGCAAATCCGTGAGTTTCTCACCGGAAAAATCAGCTCTGATGAATAAGATTGACTTCAATCAACCCAGGCGTCAATCTATTAAGGGTTTGGTTCTAATCTTTTTCCAGGAGGGTAAACGTGGAATAAAAATCTTTTGGCCAGCGATTGTACCAGTTTTATTAACCAAGGATTTAAATAACAAACTATTAATAGTTGGATTAATTCTCCTGGGTGGACTAATCCTCACCTTGCTTCATGCTATATTATATTTCAGAAAATTCAAATTTCATATTGAGAACCAACAGTTCATTCTCAGAAAAGGCTACTTGAATAGGAAGGTATTGAATATTCCACTCGACAGGATTCAGAATGTAAATACCAATCAATCAGTCCTGCAACAATTCCTAAATGTTATGACAGTAGAAATTGACACAGCAGGATCAGCTAAAAAAGAGTTGAAAATACATGCCTTGTCAAAATCCATAGCTGTTGAATTAGCTCTAAACCTTAGCTCACATCTTGAAGCTAGTCAGACAGATAACTCTGACACTAAGAAGGATTCCAATTCAGACGAGGAAGAAATTTTAAGACTCGGTAATCGGGATCTATTGAAAATTGGGATTAGTCAGAATCATCTACGTACAGCTTTCTTCATTTTTCTCTTTGGTTTGCAATTCCTCAATAAGCTTCAGGAATATTTTGAAGATAAAGCTGATGAGTATGCTAGGGAACTATGGCTCTTTTTAAGTCAATCAGGATGGGCCGTTATAGGAATTTTGGTCCTTTTCTTTATCCTGATCTCATTCCTGTATTCCATGATCAGAACATTGATCTTATTTTATGACCTGAGATTTTTGAAGTTGAATAAATCTTACAGGATTGTATCAGGTTTACTTAACAGAAGGAATCTTTTAATCCCATTCCGTAAAATCCAGCAAATAGACTGGGAGACCGGCCCCATTAAAAAACTTTTCGGAATATACAGAGTTAATATCCGGCAGGCCACGAGTGATTTGGCAGCAAAATCAAAATTAATTGAGTTACCTGGCTGCTTAATCAGTCATATCGAATTGTTGAAGGAGGATCTTTTTGGATCAGACCATTTGAAGAATCAACCTGTCATTCACTCCTCCAGGGTCTATTTCAGGCGAAACTGGTTCTATTTTGGCTGGCTGCCTGCAGTATTGATCTCTCCGGTATTTTTATTTGAATGGTTGTACGTTTTTCCTGTTTTATTGTGGATACTCCTGATGTTCCTGTATTCCAGGTTCACACTAAGGAAAAGTTATTTTCAAATCAGCAATGATCAAATCAGGGTTTCTTCGGGAGCTATCTCACACAAATTCAAGCAGATGGAATTCCATAAAGTTCAGCACCTGGAATTTCGACAAAGTATTTTTCATAAGAAACAAGGAGTTGCCAGTTTGAAAATCGGCAATGCATCAGGATTCATAAAGATTCCTTTTATTGACGAGAAGATAGCCAAAACAATACATGACTATCTTCTCTATTATGCTGAAACATCAGAAAAATTCTGGATGTAATCTCTACAATCTGATAAATCTAAGATCCTTCCTGGCCCTTATCAAAGGCGGTTAACCCACCAATGGCTCCAAGATTCATCGAGTCGAGTGCTGAGCTTGGCACAATTACCATGGATCCTTTTTCTTTTAGACCTTCGAAAAGCATATTCATTCCCCTCAGGTGCAATGCCACTGGATTATTGATGTATTGCTGACTGGCTAAGGCAAATTTCTCTGCAATTTCTGTTTCCGCAGTACCAAGGATAACCCTTGCCTGGCGTTCCCTTTCAGCCTGGGCCTGCTTACTCATAGCATCAGCAAGGGCCAAAGGAATTACAATATCCTTAATACCAACAGTCTGACAGGTAATACCCCAGGGATTAGTATGCTCATCAAGAGTCTTTTGCAAAGCTTCAGCAATTGATTCCCTCTCCTGTAAAAGGTCGGCCAATTCATGCTTACCAATGATATCCCTCAGGCCTGTTTGTGCAATAAAAGAAATCGCTTTCCTGTATTGCTGTACTTCCAGGACCGCTTTCTCAACATCCCAGACAGTCCAGTAAACCACAGCGTCCACGTTAACAGGGACGGTATCTTTTGTAAGGGTCTCTTCAGCCGAGAAATCTGTGACCCTCACGCGTTGGTCAATCAAGGAATCTACACGGTCAATAATCGGAATGACCATAAAAAGGCCAGGTCCCCTTAAACCAACATATCGACCCATCCGAAGTACGACTGCCTTTTCCCACTGATCAGCAATATGAATAGCTGAAGCAATTAGGAGGGATAAAATGATTCCTACAATCAGTATCACTGTAGAAATCAACTCAAAATAATAGAGACCTGAAAAGGCAGCCACTAGGACCAATAATACTGTAATGGAAATTGGATTGAAAAAGATTTTTGCTTTCATGATTTCTGATTATTTAATTTGTTGATTATGTCTTGTTTGGTAAATCCATAACTATAGGCAATTGATAAAAATTCCATTGCGATCTGATCAAGCTTATTCTTCCTTTCCTTGTCCGACAAGCTAAAATCAGATTTACTAATAAAGGTCCCTGTTCCCAGCTGTGTTTCCAGAATACTTTGAATTTCTAATTCCTTATACGCTTTGGAAACCGTATTCAGATTAACTTTAAGGTCAACAGCAAGGGCTCTGACAGTTGGGAGCTGCTCCCCTACCTTAAGCTTACCGGAAGCTATCCCAAATTTAATCTGGTCTATTATCTGCCTGTAAAATGGAGTACCTGTTCTGGGGTCAAGTATAAAATTGATCATCTTGTCATATTGTTACATTGTAATAGTAATATAGTACAATATTACAACAGAACAGTGAGACTACCAAATATTTGTGTGTGTTTTTTATTGGATAGCGTTACGCATGGCCATCAAATTATCAATTGGTGTTCCAACTGTAATCTCGCAGCCACCGGAAAGGATGAATGGTCTGTTGGCCTCCTGGCTTATGAGTTTATGAGTCAAGTCATTAATTTCTGAACCAGAGAGTCTTTCAATTACAGCAACAGGATCAAGATTGCCACATCTAATTATATCATCTCCCAAAACCCTGTAAGCCTCTTCCATATCCACCATCCAATCCAAATCCAGGATATCAGGCTTAACCGTTTTAAGATCAGGCAACAGGTGGGTGATATTACCGCAAATATGAATCTTTGCTTTTGCCCCGAGAGAATGAATATATTCAACAATCTCTTCATGTTTGTCACGAACAAATTCCCGGTATTGGGCATCTGAAATCTGAGAACATATAGCATCTCCCATTCCAATTATATCACATCCTGCTTCCACCTGGGCTTTTGCAAAATCCCTGGCAGTAATAGTAACTTTATTGATCAGGAACTTCAAAAGATCAGGTTCCATCATTAGCATAAGCAAGGTTTCATTAACTCCTGCCAGGTCACAAGCCTCAGCTAATGGACCTTCTATCCACCCAATCAAAGGAGTATCCGGGCCCAGCCGTTTACGATATTCTCCTGCGCCCTGGATCCTATCAAGTGTTCTGTAATTTTTGTATACATCTGGCCTTTTAAGCGCCCTAACATCCTCCATCGATTTAATAATATACTCCCGGCACTGAGGAACACCATCCTCAGGAAAAGTCACCTTTCCCCCATAAGCCGATGTCTCCCTGTAAGGATCTGATATAAGACTAACCGCATCCAGATCGAAATCATCAAAACAACGAATATTACTTTCAACTAAAACTCTGTAATCTGATGCA
This sequence comes from Bacteroidota bacterium, assembly GCA_030592205.1. Lineage (GTDB taxonomy): Bacteria > Bacteroidota > Bacteroidia > Bacteroidales > UBA12481 > JAUVKA01. The sequence continues at coordinate 6,517 of JAUVKA010000048.1, forward strand.
AACTGACTATATGTTTTTCCATTATACCTGGCAGCAAAATGCATTAGTATTGGATGAAAAGGAACTTTATTTTTCATAGTATAGAAAGATAGGGAAAATTAGGGAACAGGGAACAGTTAACGGGGAACAGGGACATGTGGGGGATGAATTATGAATTGTGAATTATGAATTATTGAAACCGGAATGGTTCCCGTAGCCCAAGGGCTTGTCCCCCGGGATGATAGCGAAAACAATATGGTTTTAAAAGGTTCCCGTAGCCCAAGGGCTTGTCCCTTGGGTTGATGGCATCAGCCAAAATCTCCATTTGGAAACAATTATATTAGCAAATTCCTTTAAAGAGATTAAATTAGCTCGATCAAAAATTCTGCTACATGAAAAATAACGACTCGGGTTCTGTACTTTATTTAGTTGGCTTATCTATTGTTGCAGCCTTAGGGGGATTCCTTTTTGGCTATGATACAGCGATCATTTCCGGTACTCTTAGTTTTGTAAAAGATCAATTCGCATTGAATGCGGGGGCTCAAGGATGGTTCGTCAGCTCTGCCCTGGTAGGCTGTGTTGCAGGGGTGGCAGGAGCAGGTATCTTGAGCGATCGATTCGGAAGAAAAATATCACTTTTATTAGCCGCATTTCTATTTTTTCTTTCAGCAATGGGCTGTATGCTTGCACCAAGCCACTCTTTTCTGATTTCATCCCGACTGTTAGGCGGTATTGGCGTTGGAATTGCCTCTATGCTCTCACCTCTTTATATCTCAGAAATTAGTCCGCCAAAAATAAGAGGTCGACTTGTTGCCCTTTACCAATTTGCCATAACTCTGGGTATCCTGATTGCATATTTTGTTAATAATTGGCTTATGAAAACATCACATAACCCAGATGTGGAATTAATCGGTAAAATGGAATTCATCTTCAAAGAAGAGGTATGGAGAGGCATGTTGGGAAGTGAGGCCATTCCGGCATTAGGATTTTTTATTTTGATATTATTGGTTCCTGAAAGTCCGAGGTGGATGGTATTGAAGGGAAAAGAGCATAAGGCACAAAATACTCTGGAGCGGATTAACGGTATAAGCAAAGCCAAAGAGCAGATAATAAACATTAGAAACACTATTGGTGAGAAGGGCGAATCAATTGGAAGTATGATCAGACAAGGTTTTCTTTTCCCTTTGATAATTGGATCCCTGCTTGCCCTGGCAAGCCAGCTCAGCGGTATAAATGCAATAATCTACTACGGACCTTCAATCCTAAATGAGGCAGGATTTCAACTCAGTGATGCTCTTGGTGGTCAGGTAATTATTGGAATTGTGAACGTACTTTTCACCATTTTGGCCATTTGGAAAATTGACCAGATGGGGCGCAAGCCTCTCTTGATAACGGGTGTTTCAGGCATGTTGTTCTTCCTAACTACAATTGGTTTTCTATTTTTCTTTGGAGTAAGTTCAGGTACTGTAATGCTTATTTTCATCCTCGGTTTCATCGCCTTTTTTGCATTCTCTTACGGACCGGTAATATGGGTTCTACTTTCAGAAATATACCCTACCAGATACAGAGGAAGGGCAATGTCAGTAGCAACTTTGGTATTATGGGCTGGAAATGTTTTTGTTGGACAAATGGTACCCTTGTCATTGGAAAAACTGGGGCCCCATGGTACTTTCTGGATATTTGCCCTGATGACAATACCGGCACTATATATCGCGATCAAGCTGTTACCGGAAACAAAGGGTAAATCACTTGAGGAAATTGAAAAGTATTGGAAAACCAGAGCCGGGAAGTAATGGATAGCAAAACCCGCTTTCTCACTGCATTAAGCAATAAGGTACCTGACAGGCTCCCGGTTACAACTCACCATATAATGCCTTCATTTTTAAAAGATCATATGAATGGCATTACTGATCAGAATTTTTTCGATCATTTTGGACTGGATCCAATAAAATGGGTAATGGAGTACACATTCTCACCAGCCAAGGGCGAGTATTTTGATCCGACCCATACATCCCTAGGCTTCCTTGAAGCAAGACGTGTTTGCTCAGACAATTGGAGAATAGAAATTTCTGATCTTCCCCACCCTAAATACAAAACACAGAAATTTGCAATCCACACACCTGACAAAACTCTGTCAATGGTACTTCAATCTGATGCTTATACTACCTGGGTAACAGAAAAACTGATCAAGGAAAAATCGGATGTTGAGATCATTGCCAAATATCAAACTTTCCCCTTATGTGATGTTGATGCTGTTAACAAAATTGCTGAACAATACGGAAACAGAGGTCTTATCAGAGGACATATTGCCGTATTTGATGGATATGGTCAACCAGGATGCTGGCAGGATGCAGCCTGTCTTTTAGGAATTGAAGACTTGATAATCGCCACCTTCGAGGATCCACAGTGGGTTCATGAATTACTTGGTATTATTAAATCCAGGAAGGAAGTTTATATAAAGTCCTTAGCCGGAGCTAAATATGATATACTTGAACTAGGTGGTGGAGATGCTTCAACAACTGTAATATCCCCTGACATCTTCAATAGCTTTGTTGCTCCCTACGATGCCCCTCTCATCGAATTAGCCCATCAGGCAGGTCAAAAGATAGCCTACCATACCTGTGGAGGAATGATGCCAATCCTTGAAGATATCGCTGCTATGAAGCCTGATGCCATGGAAACCTTCACCCCTGTAGGAATGGGTGCTGATGTTGATTTGGTGGAAGCAAAAAGAAGGATTGGAGATAAAGTCTGTATGATTGGTGGATTTGATCAATTGCATTTCTTTAAGGACTGCTCACCTGAACAAACCAGGCAGGAAGTTAGAAGATGTTTTGAAGCCGCAGGACAAGGTGGTGGGTTTATATTATCTCCTTCAGATCACTTTTTCGATGCTGATCCAGAGCTGATTCAAGCCTATGCGGAGGAGGCCAGGGCCTGTATTTATTAATAAATCATGGAAGTCCATATGATTGCCAGGGATACTTTACTTACCTAATACTTGTTTCTTGAAACTTACTTGTGCCCTTTGCCTTGTGCCTTAGATTATTATCTTCCTCCCCGTCCCCATTTCAATAAAATCCTCACCAAAGGCTTCCCTGAACTGTTGGATTTGTTTTTCCCCGGTACAATGTGTGCATCCGCATTTTTTGACTCCCATTTTTCTAAAATCCTCTATAATGCTTTCAACTTGTTTATTCGAGTGTCGCATAAGGTGAAACCCACCCATAACTGCATATATTTCTTTCCCAAAATCATTTTTTATTTGCTCTAACATTTCTGCAATTCCTGGATGAGAACATCCTGCAATCACAATCAGCCCCTTCTTATGATGGATTACCACACACTGTTCACGTATATCTTTGCCCATTGTTCCGCCAGACCATACATGATCACTTAAGCTAAATGGTTCTTCTTTACTTTTTGGAAAACCTCCAAGCTCTGATGTGCGATTTTTAAGATTTGCATCAGCTGGATATGGAAGATGTACAGGGATTTTATTCTTTTCGCCCAAAACCGTCCATAGTCCACCTGTGTGATCATGGTGATTATGTGAAATGAACACCTGATCAATTTCAGAAAGTTTTGTCCCAATGATATTAATATTATCCATTAGAATTTTTGGCTTCGTTCCGGTATCAAACAGGATTTGTTGACCATCAACCTTAAGAACGCAGGAAAATCCCCAATCTGCCTGGGTCCCTTCCGTACAAACATAATTGTCGTAAAGAATGGATATTTCCATATTTTCTGTTCCCTTTTTAGAAAGCTGCACTGATTGTGCTATTATTTGTCCAATAGAAAAAAACAGTCCAACAAAAATCAGAAGGTAGTATTTCATTTTCATCGCGCGTAGTTTTTAATAAAGTTATATATTTTTTCTCATTCAATTCTCTACCTTTAAAAAAAATCTAAACCTTATAAACTTGAAACCAATCTCCCAATCCACCAATCCACCAATCTACAAATCTACCAATCCACTAATACCCTAAGCTCCATTATGAAAACTCTAACCATCTTATTTTTAGCCACCTTGCTTATTTCCTGTTCTCAACCTGAAACAATTTACCTTGATGAACTTGATCTTTCCAGCATGACTTCCGGATGGGGAACTCCGCAGATTAATAAATCAATAACAAACGGACCATTATTAATCAATGGTGAAGAGTATAAACGTGGAATCGGTACACATGCCACAAGCACGTTCCTCATTGATTTACAAGGAAATGCCCTGGAGTTTAGTGCCAGGTTTGGTGTTGATGATGCCTCAGTGGAAAATGGAAGTATAAAATTCTATTTAATCGGTGATCGGGAAATAATTTGGGAAAGTGATGTCATGCGAAAAGGTTCAGATGCTAGGGATTGCCTTGTTAGTCTGAAGGGTATTAATAAATTAGGCTTGCTTGTAGCGGATGCAGATGATGGCATTGCTTATGATCATGCTAATTGGGTGAACGCGAAGGTCACTTACAAAAATTCTGTTCCAAAACCTGTGGAAGAAGTTATTGAGGAGGCTGTTATCCTAACCCCTCCTCCACCCGATAAACCTAGAATAAACGGACCTTCTCTTACCGGAGTAAGACATGGATCTCCGTTCCTGCACAGAATTCCTGCAACAGGTATACGTCCGATGAAATTTGACGTACAAAATCTACCTGAAGGAATTTCCTTGGATGCGGAATCAGGAATACTTTCAGGAATAGCACCCGCTAAGGGAGATTATGTAGTCAAATTGCAGGCAATAAATGAAAAAGGCTCTGACGAAAAGGATTTTACAATACGAGTTGGATCTAACCTGGCTTTAACACCTCATATGGGCTGGAATAGCTGGTATATTCACTACGATAGGGTAAGTGATGCGATAATGAGAGAAGCTGCTGATCAGATGATTGCTACAGGAATGGCCGATTATGGGTATCAATACGTTAATATTGATGACTGCTGGATGGTTAAAGTTAGTTCAGATGATCCTGAGATCGGCGGACCCTTAAGAAGTAAAGATGATAAACTCCTAACAAACAAGAGGTTTCCCAACATGAATACTATGACTAACTACATTCATAAAAAGGGATTGAAAGCCGGGACTTATATTTCACCAGGCCCGAATACCTGCGCCGGTTATGTTGGCAGCTATGAGCATGAGGCATTAGATGCTAAAACTTTTGCGGATTGGGGATTTGACTTTCTGAAATACGACTGGTGTTCGTATGGTCGTGTAGAACCACCCAAATCACGAGAGGATTATATTGCGCCATATACCCTTATGTGGGGGGAACTAGGAAAACAAAAACGAGATATAGTACTCAACCTTTGTCAGTACGGAATGGACCAGGTTTGGGAATGGGGAGGAAATGTTGGTAACAGCTGGAGAACTACTGGGGATTTAGGTTTAGCCGGAGGATCAGGAATGCCGGGGTTTTACAATATTGGCAGAAGTAATGCTGATCACTGGGAATATGCCAAGCCAGGCAACTGGAATGATCCCGACTATATCCTCATCGGCTGGGTGGGAAGTGCTATCAAAATGGGTGAAGGAGTTAAAACCGACTTAAGTCCAAATGAGCAGTACTTTTATATGTCGATGTGGTCCCTTATGGCCGCACCACTCATTTTCAGCGGCGACATGGCTAAGCTAGATCCATTCACTCTCAATGTGTTATGCAATCATGAAGTGATTGGTGTGAACCAGGATGTTCTTGGTAAACAGGGAGAAATAATCCGTGAGGAAGGTGATCAAATGATCATGGTCAAAGACCTGGCCGACGGTTCTAAGGCAGTAGGACTATTCCATGTTACCGGATCTGCAACCGATCCATTAGATCATTTCGATTGGGGAGATCGAAAAAGCAATAAAATGACCATCTCTTGGGAAGAGATTAGCATGTCAGGATTCCTGAGAGTTAGAGATCTATGGAGACAAAAAGATCTTGGCGAATTTGAAGACGGTATAACCCTGGAAGTTCCATATCATGGCGTTCAGATGATTCGAATTAGTGACGAATGACGAATGACAAAAAAACGATAAAGAGACTGTAGCCCGGGGGCTTGTCCCTTGAGATGTTGGCAACCAGATAATGAAGTGAAACAGCGTCTCAACCACATGCCGGCTCTGTGAAATAAATTCAGACATTTTAATAATTACCTTCGTCTGTCTATATTCACGCTATGAAAAGAATTTCTTCATTCCTTCTCCTGATTATCCTTTTATCATGTGGAAAACCAGATCAACCTAACATAATCTTCATCCTGGCAGATGACATGGGATATGGTGATCCCTCTTGCTATAATCCAGATTCTAAAATTGCTACTCCAAATATCGACAAACTTGCCACAGGTGGCATGCGTTTCACAAATGCACATGCGCCTGCTTCCTGGTGTACTCCATCAAGATATGGATTGATTACAGGAAAATATCCGGCAAGAACAGACATAAGTCAGGCAGGTAAACAATGCCTTATCGAACCAGATCAATTGAATCTGGCATCATTGTTAAAAGAAAAGGGGTATTTTACAGCCTGCGTTGGAAAATGGCATCTTGGTTTTGATTCAGTAAATTATGAGGAATGTATCTCAGGCGGCCCTGTCGACAGAGGTTTCGACTATTATTTTGGCATCCCCGTTTCTCTCGATATCCCACCCTACTATTATATTGAAAACAATCTCTGTGTTGAGGCCCCTACTCTTCCAATAGAGGCAAGCAATACAGAAGGAGTTTCAATAGTACAGGGGGCATTCTGGCGAAAAGGCCTCGTAGCACCCAATTTCAAACATGAAGATGTCCTTCCCAACCTAACTGAAAAAGCGACACAAGTAATTCGGGATCATCACTCTAACAATAATAATGATCCATTTTTCCTCTATTTCCCCCTTCCCGGACCGCATACTCCATGGTTACCAATCGAAGAATTTCAGGGTAAGAGTAAGGCAGGTATGTATGGAGATTTTGTGATGCAGGTAGATCATACAATTGGCGAAATAATGAACACTCTGGATGAATTAAAACTTACTGATAATACCCTGGTCTTCTTCTCCAGCGATAATGGTCCGGTTTGGTTTGATGAGGACATTGCCAATTATAACCACAGATCAAGTTATTTCCTAAAAGGAATTAAATCTGATATGTGGGAAGGCGGTCATCGAATGCCCTTTATCGTTCATTGGCCTGGAAATACATTGGCAGGCAGTACATCCAAAGATCTTATATGCTTTACTGATATCTTAGCCACTTTTGCGGAGCTAACGGGAACTGAGATAAATCCGGTTCAATTCGACAGTCATAGTATTCTTCCGATAATTACAGGTAAACAATATGATTCACCCATCCGAAAAGAACTTATAATTGACAAAAAAGTACTGATAACAAATGAATGGAAACTCATCATAGGCCATGGAGGTGATGGTTTCAACCGAGCATATTCGCTATCAAAGGAAAGGTTCCAAAACCTCCCCCGAAACGAGGATGAATTATATCGAATCGACCTCGACTCTACTGAAACCAATAACCTATACGATGAATTCCCTGAGATA
>JAUVKA010000208.1 GCA_030592205.1 Bacteroidota bacterium
CCTACTTCAACCTTTGGTATATATATTGTCCCTTCTCAATAAAAAGATCCCTATCACTTGCCTTAAGGGATTTTAATTGATTCTTGCATCCTTCGGCATCACCCATCTGAAGTGATTTTAGAGCTAAGAGCCAATAACTCTCCGGAGAATAGAGTTCTTCCTCCAGTATCATTTCGTTTAATAAGTCGGTAGAATCAATAGTCATCTCGAATCCCGATTTCTCCACTCCATAATCGAACAAAACCTGAAAATCCGTCTGGATAAGTTTTGGAAATATGAAAAAGAAAAAGAACAAAGGGATAATAATTGCCAATACTCCGGTAATAATCCATTTTCTTCTACTTTTCTTTTTCTTGTTTTGGTCACTTAAAATATCAGTTGTCCTCAGAAAATCATCCCGTATTGATGTGTATTTTTCATATACTTTGCTTAAAAGAATTTCAAGCTCGCCGCCAAGCTTCTCTCCATCATCTGCAAAAATCTTTATACATTCTTTACGTTTCGACCAATACTCAGACTGGTCCCTGTACGACATAGTCTGACAAACATTATCCGGTTCGAAACCCTTTATTATGAAGTGAAGAAGTTTTTGAAATTCAGGAGACAGAGCCTTGATCCTCTGATTAATATCCTGAAGCTCAAGGTCGTCTTCAGCAAGTTTATATACAATTTCAGGCACATCATATATTTCCAGATAATCATCGACACTCTCTCCCACTCCACCCTTCGACATCATACTGTCAATTATTTTTTTACCGATTGTCTCTAAGACTTCTATGCCCCCCTTTGGACACTCATTCATATTCTGCAGAACTGCAATTGACCAGGCAGATACAATTCCGGATTGTTTGTCGTAACTTATGCTCATAGATAATTGAATAGGCTACTTAAAGATAGACTTTAAATATTGTTCCCAAATACTAAAGTTATATCTCCTGTATTTAAACTAATTTATAAGTTTCAAATTGATTAATTTTAGCTAATAATCCTTAGATAATAATCTGAAATGAAACAAAAAGTATCTCTTGTCCTATCTGGTGGTGGAGCCCGGGGAACAGCACATATAGGAGTAATTGAGGAATTGGAAAATCAAGGCTATGAAATAACATCTATTGCGGGAACTTCGATGGGAGCTCTTGTCGGCGGTGTTTATGTTTTAGGAAAACTGGAAGAGTTTAAAACCTGGATTTGTTCACTAGACAGGAGGAAAGTTTTTAATTTGGTGGATTTTTCAGTTGGACACCAAGGCCTTGTGAAAGCGGAAAAAGTTCTTAAAACCATGAAAGAATTTACCGGAGATTATAATATTGATGACCTTTCAATTCCCTATGTTGCTGTTGCAACTGATATAGTTAATCGAGAAGAAGTGTTATTCAGAAAGGGAAGTATATACAATGCCATAAGAGCATCTATAGCGATACCATCGTTGATTACTCCTGTAAAAACTAAAAACGGTTTATTGGTTGATGGTGGTGTAATGAATAATATCCCTATCAATCATATTAAAAGAACCGAAGGAGATATTCTGGTCGTGGTGGACGTCAACGCTGCAATACCTGTAATAATGCCTCAAATCACCAATAAAGAAAAGGCTGAAAAACTATCTGTTTACCAAAAGAAAATTAAAGAATTTCAAGTCCAGCTAAAGAAAATCAACCCCTTGCACAAGGAAGAAAAATTCGGCTATTTCAACCTGGTTAGCAACACAATCAGTCTTATGACTTACCACATTTCTCAATTGCAGCTTAAGGACTATTCACCTGATATTATGATTGAAGTATCCAGGGATGCATGCAGCATCTATGATTTTTTCAGAGCCGAGGAGCTGCTTGAAATTGGACGATATGCTACAATAAAAAGCCTGAATAATTATCATTCAAATCGTACAAATAAACTCGCTTCTCATTGTAATGATAAATGACAAATGCAAGATCAAGATAAAAACCTTTTGGTCTAAGTGATTAATTTTGTCTTTCTCACAAGAATACTATATGTCACAAAAAAAACTATCCTATTATACTGCCACAGTAGCCCTCGCAGGATTCTTATTTGGCTTTGATACTGTTGTTATTTCTGGAGCTAATCTACCAATTAAGGCTCTATGGGAAACATCTCCCCTATTCCATGGGACCTTCATTATGTCGATGGCCCTCTGGGGAACAGTTTTGGGTGCATTACTGGGCGGAATACCAACAAATAAATGGGGCCGTAAGAAAACCCTTTTCATGATAGGTGTCCTTTTTGCTGTATCAGCTCTTGGTTCATCTCTGGCTCCTGATCCATATACCTTTTCATTTTTCAGATTTATTGGAGGAATTGGAGTCGGCATTTCGAGCGTTTCGGCACCGACTTATATTTCTGAGATTGCTCCTGCAAATAAAAGAGGTCAACTGGTTGCACGTTACCAGTTTATGATCGTGTTTGGTATTCTTATTGCTTTCTTTAGCAATTATCTTCTTAAAGGAGTTGGAGGAGACATAGATTGGAGACTGATGGTAGGAGTAGAAGCCCTTCCAGCAATTGCCTATACTTTAATGGTTTTGAAAATACCAGAAAGTCCGCGTTGGCTTCTGGTAAAGAAAAATGATGAATCTGGGGCAAGAGAAGTTTTACTAAAAGTTGGAAATCAAGATATTGAAAAATCAATAAGTGAGATTAAAAACTCTTCAGAAAAAGACTCATCAGGAATTATATGGAAGAAGATTTATTTCATGCCGATTTTACTGGCCTTCCTGGTGGCATTTTTCAATCAGATGTCTGGAATTAACTTCACCTTGTATTATGCGCCTGAAATCCTTGAACGGGCTGGTTTGGCAACTAAAGAGTCATTAATGAGCTCTATTACAATTGGTTTAGTAAACCTGGTTTTTACAATTCTGGGTATGTATCTGATTGACAAGGCAGGGAGGAAGAAGCTTCTATTATGGGGATCCTTTGGATATATTATCAGCTTAAGCATGGTAGCCTGGTCATTTTACTCTGGAGCTGGACCTGGAGTTCTTCTCGCTTTCATACTTCTGTTTATGGCTTCGCATGCAATTGGTCAGGGAGCAGTGATCTGGGTATTTATTTCTGAGATCTTCCCAAATAATGTTAGAGCTTATGGTCAATCTATTGGGGCAGGAACCCATTGGGTCATGGCAGCTATTATCACTCTTATTACACCAATTTTCCTGGATGCAGAAAAAGGTATTTTCAGCAGTAATCCATGGCCAATATTTGCCTTTTTTACCGGATTCATGGTATTACAACTTCTTTTTGTAATTTTCCTGATGCCGGAAACAAAGGGGAAGAGCCTGGAGCAGATAGGGAATGAAATGGCTAGAAAATCATGATTTATATAATGATCGCAAAAGTGAGTGTCATCCCGGGCGAAGACCCGGGATCCCCCGGCAATACGGCAATAAACTAATAAGCAATTCCTTTATGAAAAAACTTTTTACCCTTCCTCTCTTCGCCTTCCTTGCTTCCGCAGCAATGGGCCAAATCGTAAAAGAATTCAAAATCGACAAGCAGTACCTGAATTTCCCGATAGATATGCAACAGGATCGTCAAAGAGTTGAGTTTGTTTTGAAAAAGGATACTCTGACTTATTCTGTTATCAGGATTGCTGAAAATGAACCGGATTATTGGGTCTTTAAGGATGTATCGACCTATAATGGGCAAAAACTTAAATTGATTTTTTCAGAAGATGTAAAAGGTCTTGACAAAATCTACCTCTCGGATACATACCCCGGGGAGGATAAAATTTATAAAGAGAAAAATCGACCTCAATTCCATTTTTCTTCTCGACGGGGGTGGAATAATGACCCAAATGGCTTGGTATACCTCGATGGAGAATATCATCTTTTCTATCAACATAACCCATATGAAATCCATTGGCAAAATATGCACTGGGGACATGCAGTAAGTCCAGATTTGATTCATTGGACAGAACTCAATGATGCACTTTATCCTGATCCTTTGGGAACGATGTACTCAGGCAGTGCAGTCGTAGATAAAAACAATACGGCAGGTTGGGGTAAAAACGCCCTGGTGGCTGCATACACAGCTGCCGGCAAAGAGCAGACCCAGTGTATAGCTTACAGCGTAGACAAAGGCCGAACTTTTACAAAGTATGAGGGCAATCCCGTTGTTGGTCCAACCCGGGATCCTAAACTTATTTGGTATGAGCCCAATAAAGAATGGGTGATGGCTCTTTATGAAGTTGCAGGGATCAGTTTCTTTACTTCAAAAAATCTAAAAGACTGGAAAAAGGAAAGTCATATCAACGGCTTTTATGAATGTCCTGAATTATTTGAACTAGCAATTGACGGAGATCCGGGTAATACACTTTGGGTGGCTTATGGCGGATCCGGAACCTACTTATTGGGTGATTTTGATGGAAAAACATTTGTGCCAAAATATGGAAAATACAGGTATACTCATGGGAATCATTATGCTGCTCAAACTTACAACAATACTCCTGATGGCAAGAGAATTCAGATTGGCTGGGGAAGAATTGAGGCAAAAGGAATGCCTTTCAACCAGATGATGTGCTTCCCAACTGAATTAACCCTCAGATCCACTAATGAAGGTATTCGTATTTTTAGTGAACCTATTGATGCGATTCAAAAACTACATCTGCAAGAGCACAATCTATCCGGGCTAAGTGTAACAGAGGCCAATGAAAAACTAAAAGAAATCAATCACGATCTTCTGCATGTTATTGCCAGAGTGGAATCGCTCAATGGAGCAGGTATATCGATAGATTATAAAGGAAATAAATATGTTGATATTAATGCTGATGAAATTAACGGTGAACAAACACCTCAGCTCAACCCCGGATCATTAGTATTTGATATTGAAATACTTATCGACCGTACTTCAGTTGAATCCTTTTATCAAAATGGCCAAATTGTTTTTGTAAAACCATTGCTTGAGGCCAGGAAGGAAATAGGACTCGAGATTCATGGAAATGCAGAAGCTATTAAGATTCACAAGCTAAAAGTATACGAACTAAAATCTGCCTGGAGATGAAAAAAACAATAATAGATTATTCCATAATAATCTTTTTGCTAAGCCTGCTAAGCTTAACTGGATGCTCAAAAGAACCTAATTCCAGACTTCCTGCAGCCAGTTTTGTAGGAGAATGGATTGAAGGGGATGGGGATCAAAAATCGCTAAAACTCATTGATCAGGCTTTCAGATCAATGCATATTGCACCCGACATGGCAACAGTGCCCTTGCTCTATAAGCGTGACTGGGATGGTTTTGTGGAGGGTCATTATTGGGTAGGCTGGTGGCTTCAAAACAGCTTTGGTCCAACTTATGGGATGCTCCCTTTTTGGTCTGAAGAACCTTATAAAACCTGGATCCGGCATTCCCAGAGTTTATGGTTTAATGTGATGGGTGATGGACAACGAGCTGGAAGAAATGGTTACGTTGCACCTGATGGCTCTTTAATGGACTGTGCAATAATCTACATGAATGGAAGCAGGGAGGATGGATTCAGATCGAGGCATAGCAAGGTTGAAAACTCTGTATTCGATGGACATACAGAAATGGAAAAGCCGATTTACCGACAGGGAGATGGAAACACAAGTGAATATGATTGGTATTATGGTGGGGCAGCTGCGGGTATAATAATGGAAGCGGAACGCTTGCTGGCCGGACGAAATATTTCTGAAATCAAAGAACGTCTGCCTCAGCTAAAAAGAGTCGCTGATTTTATCGATATAAGACGAGATAAAGAAACAAATCTTATAAAAGGTGGTAGAAGTTCAAACTTACTGGCACCCTCATTTGGAGGAGTTAAGCAAGATGATGGAAGCTATGCAACTGCTTATCTCACTGAATTATCGATAAATTTCTGTGCAGCTCTCAGTCGACTTATAGAACTTTGTAAAATGACCGGCGATGAACAGTCTGTCGAGAAATACACCAATACACTATCACTGGTAAAAAATGCATTACCCAAACTAATGGAAAAGGATGGGTATTATATCCGCTATATGGAAGAAAATGGATCAAGACATGGAGTTTTTCAAGCTGATGAATACGGCTACATTGAAGCTGCTCCCAACCATGATGCTGTAGCATTTGGCGTAAACAATGATCAGCAATCAAAGCAAATAGTTGAAAAATTATTATCTGTACCCGGTTTAGCCCCTAATGATTTCATCCTCCCCAATCACCCCGCTTATGATGATCTCGATAATATAACAGTTATCAAACATTTGCCTCCCGGAATGTGGGTAGATGGTGGCTTCTGGTCAACTACCCAGGGTAGAATGAATATAGCCTGTCTTAGAGTAAATGAGTTTGAACATCCTTTCAAGGCTTGGAGCAAACAATTGAAATTTATGCAAGCCTTTCGTGCCGGTGCTCCCATGAAAGAGTATGGGCAGACTCTTTGGGATGATAAGATTCAAAAATGGGGATTCAATGTGGTATACGACTGCTGGGGAGTTCCCGGCGGCTTATTGCGAGGACTATTTGAATATACTTATGGCAATGATAATCTAAAAATCCGGCCTCACCTTCCCGAAACAATCACCAGATATATACAGAAGCATCCTGTAAGCTTTGGCGATACTAAAATATATCTGACAGTTAATGGGACTGGTAAAGTAAAAATGGCGAAATCTAAGAATCAATCATTTGAGGTTACTGAAGATGGCTGGATAATAATTAAACCTGATCAAAAAGAAGATAATCTTTGTATTGAAATTGTCTGTGGTGATGCCGAAGAAAATGGAGCATGGCAGCCCCTGGATAAAGAAACTTCTAGTATACCGGAAGACCGGGATTTCTGGGAAATTGAGGGATTTGTTTCACCACTGTATCCACAGATTAATCCTGAAACAGTGTATGAATTCTACAAAGCCATGGCAAAAGCCGGCTTAGAAGAAACATACGAAGGCGCAATGAGTAGATTGATACTTGATCACCTGATTGCCAGGTTTCAGCGTCAAAAATTACTAGAACAAGGAACTCTATTTATCCCACAGCTGGCTGATACTCCCCCGGCTATTGAAGAAGATATCAGCAAAGGGTTTGTTAAACAGGCAAGGTATCTTTCCGGTGGCTTAGTAGATCATTTACTGGGAATGTCGTACTGGAAGGATCCTGTTGATCCCCAGATTCACAAAATCGCCATCAAAACCG